>NZ_JAKPBV010000013.1:0-149683 GCF_022662515.1 Lysobacter sp. M15
TCGGTGTAGGAGCGACGTCAGTCGCGAGCTTCTGCTTCGCCTGCCTCCACGGGAGAAGAGCTCGCGACTGACGTCGCTCCTACGGCTGGCTATCCGCCACCGCTGCCAACGCCTACGCTGTGTTCCGGGCCACGCCGGAAAACGCCATGACCATCGCCTACATCTGCATCCTGCTCGCCGCGCTGCTTCCGTACGTGTGGACGGTGATCGCCAAGACCTCGGCGCCGAAGTTCGACAACCGCGATCCGCGCCGCTGGCTTGCGCGCCAGGACAACCCGCGCGTGCAGCGCGCCAACAACGCCCAGCTCAACGCATTCGAGGCCTTCGCCCCGTTTGCCGCCGGCGTGCTGATGGCGCAACTGGCCGGCGTCGACCCGCAGCGCATCACCTGGCTGGCCATTGCCTTCGTCGCGCTGCGCCTGCTGCACGGCGTGTTCTACCTGACCGGCACCCATCGCGCCCGCAGCCTGGTCTGGTTCGCGGGCCTGGGCTGCGTGATCGCGTTGATGGTGCAGGCGGCACTGAGGATCGCCTGACCACGTGTCGTGTCAGCCGGGACGCGCCTTGTCCCGGCGCACTTCGAAGCGCTTCTCCGCCCACTTCAGCACCAGCAGCACTGCGAGCGTCAGCAGGGTCGCACCAAGTGCGAGCACGTGGACCCGCAGGCCCGCGGCGATGCCGATCGCCGCCACCATCAGCAGCGAGGCGGCGGTGGTCAGTCCCGACACGCTGTTCCCACCGCTGCGGCGGAAGATCGCGCCCGCGCCGAGGAAGCCGACCGCCGCCACGACCGCCTCGATCAGCCGGATCGGATCCACTCGCACCAGTTCGCGATAGTCCTCGGCGCTGAAGTGCACGGCGAGCAGGTCGCCGAGCCCGACCAGCATCGCGGCCGCACCGGCCACGAGCATGTGGGTGCGAAAGCCCGCCGGACGGTCCTTGAGCTCGCGCTCCCAGCCGATCAATCCGCCCAGCACCATGGCGTAGGCAGTGGTCAGCAGTACGGAAAGTTGTTGTGGCCAGTTCGCGAGCAGGTCGGACATCCGGGCATCCTGCCGCGCGCGGCGTCATGGCGACGTCGGCGCCGCTCGTCTGGCGTGGATGCACATCGCCGTGCGCGGCGCCAGCAGCCGGAAGACCGTGGTGCGGACGTGCGACGTGCGTCCGTCGGCGCGCCTGCGCAGCAGCCTGTGGCACTATTTCGTGGCTCGCTGAACGCTCGGGGGGACAATGCGATGGATGCCACGCCGACATTGATTTGGTCGACGCGGCGCCTCGTCAGCAAAGACTTCACTGCACTCGCCGTTCCCCGCAATCGCCGAAGCATCACCGCGAACGACACCCCGATCCCGACGCCACGCGGTCCGGTGGTGCGCTGATGGGCCGTGACGCTGGCGGCATGGGCGATGCGCGGCCCGCGAAACGCGGCGGGATGCTGGCCCTGGCGGGCCTGTCGGCAGCCTTGGTGGCAGCCTGGATGACCGCGTTCGAGCTGGCGCGGGTGCTGGAATACCAGCCGCATGCCAGCCTGTGGTTTCCACCGGTGGCAGTCACGGTAGCCGCGCTGATGGTGCTCGGCTGGCGCGGCGTCCCCGCGATCGCCATCTCGAGCGTGTTGGCCACATTGGTGGGATTCGAAAGGGGCGTGGGTACCGCCCTGGACGCGGCGGTCGCGCAGTACGCGGTGATCTTCGCCGTGCAGCAGCTCGGCGTCTGGGGCGGCCTGGCCTGGGTGCTGCGACGCGCTTCCCGTCACGGCCCTCCCGCCACCAGTCTGCCGCGGGCGGTGACGTTCTTCATCCTCGGGGGTGCGTTCGCCTCGCTGCTGTCGGCGTGCATCGGCAGCGCCGGGCTGCTCGCCACCGGCGCGATCGACGTGCCGACCATGATCGAGCAGGCGATCCCGTGGGCGATCGGCGATTACGCGGGCCTGCTTGCGCTCGGGCCATTGGCGATCGCCGGCGTGCTGCGCTTGGCTGATTGGCTGCGGGTCGCGCCCGAGCCCGGCGTGCCGCGCATGTCGGAGATGATCGCGCCGGCAGGGAGCGCTTCGGCCTATGCGGCCAAGCTCTCGCTCCTGCTCGGGTTCACGCTGGCGGTGATGCTGGCGGCGGCCGCGCTGCCGCAGCAACCTGCGGTGGTGTTCGCGCTGTTCGTCGTGGTGGTGGTCCAGCTGTGGATCGTGCATACCCACGGAACCTTGCATACGTTGGCTGCGATCGCGGCCTTCAGCCTGGTGATCGCCATCGCCACGCCGCTGCTGGGGCTGGGCTCGCAGGCGCTCGCCCTGCAGTTCGCGATGATCAGCCTGGCGGCGAACAGCTATTTCGGGTTGGCGGTCCCGGGGCTGTACGCGGACAACACCCGCTTGCGTCGTGCGCTGGTGCGCGATCCGGTCACCGGCGCGCTGTCCCGGGCCGGCTTCCTGGAGCAGGTGCGCAACGATCTGCGGCTGGCCGCGCCGCGCAATCACGCTGCGGCGCTGATCATCGCCGACATGGACAACCTCAAGGCGATCAACGACGAGCTCGGCCATGCCGCCGGCGACGCGGCGCTGCGCGCCTTCGTGGGGCGCTGTCGCCGCTGCCTGCAGCCCGGCCAGCTGATCGGCCGACTGGGCGGCGACGAATTCGCGCTGTACCTGCCCCACACGACCTCGAAGACGGCGCAGGCGCTGGTCGAAAAGCTCCGTCAGGCGCTCGCCCATCCGCGCGAGGGCGACGAGCTGCCGTTTCCGCTGTCGGCCAGCTTCGGCATCGCCGACTGCGCTCCAGACGATCTGGATCTCGATCGACTGCTCGAACGCGCGGACGCGGAAATGTACGCGGACAAGCGCCAGCGGCGCGCGTCGACGCCGGGACGGGCCTAGGGCCTGCCCTAACCCGCGATCAGCCGCACGCGCGCGAAGTTGCGCTTGCCCACCGCGAGCATCCCTTCGAAGCCGGGCGCGAAGACCTGCGCGGGATCCTCGACCACCGCACCATCCACCTTCACCGCACGCTCCCTGAGCTTGCGCATGGCCTCCGAGTTGCTGGGGGTCAGCCCGGCGGCGGTGAGCAGCGCGCCGATGCGCAGCCCCTCGGCCGGTACCGCCACCTGGCGCAGCGGCACCGCGGCCAGATCGCCCTCGCCGCGCACCGCCGCGTTCCAGCCGATCAGCGCATCGTCGGCCGCGCGCGCATCGTGGAAGCGCGCGGCCAGCTCGCGGGCCAGGCGCAGCTTGACGTCGCGCGGATTGAGCTGGCCCGCGGCGACCTCGGCCTGCAGCTGCCGGGCCTCGTCGACGCCGATGTCGAAGCTGAGCAGCTCGATCCATTTCCACATCAGCTCGTCGCCGATCTTCATGGTCTTGCTGACGATGTCGATGGCCGGCTCGGCGATGCCGATGTAATTGCCCAACGACTTGCTCATCTTCTGCACGCCGTCGATGCCTTCCAGCAACGGCATGGTCAGCACGATCTGCGGCGGCTGTCCGTGCGCCTCCTGCAGGCCGCGTCCCATCAGCAGGTTGAACTTTTGGTCGGTGCCGCCCAGTTCGACATCGGCCTTCAGCGCAACCGAGTCGTAGCCCTGCACCAGTGGATACAGGAACTCGTGGATGGCGATGGGCTGCTGCGCGGCATAGCGCTTGGCGAAGTCGTCGCGCTCGAGCATGCGCGCGACGGTGTGCTGGGCGGCGAGCCGGATCATGTCGGCCGCATCCATCTTCCCGAACCATTCGCTGTTGAAGCGCAGTTCGGTCCTGTCCCGGTCGAGCACCTTGAACACCTGCTCGGCATAGGTGCGCGCATTGGCCTTCACGTCTTCGCGGGTCAGCGGCTTGCGGGTAACGTTCTTGCCGGACGGATCGCCGATCATCCCGGTGAAGTCGCCGATCAGGAAGATCACCTGATGGCCCAGGTCCTGGAACTGGCGCATCTTGTTGAGCAGCACCGTGTGGCCGATATGCAGGTCGGGCGCGGTGGGATCGAACCCGGCCTTGATCCGCAGCGGCCGCCCCAGCGCCAGACGCGCTTCCAGCTCCTCGCGCTTGAGGATTTCGTCCGTGCCGCGGGCGATCGTCGCGAAGGCAGCGGGGTCGACGGAGGGGTGGGCGGGCATGGGTGGGGACTCTCGATGAAAGTGGCGCGGAAGTTCCGATCGCGCGTTGCGACCCAAAACATGAATACGGGAACGAGAACGTGACGAAAATCCCTAACTGTCTCAAGGGTTTGACGCAGGGTGCTCGCGTGATTATGTTACCGCCGTTACGTGCCCGTCACGCGGGGACAGAGGAACGGGACAGATGAGCGCATCCGGCATGGGCCAAGACCAAGGTCAGCGTCTGCATACGCCTTCCAGCCCTGCCCGGGAGCGCATCACACCCCGGATTCCCGCCGGTTTCAACGGCCGCTGGACCCGCAGGCAGTGGGCGCATGCGAGTCTGTTCGCGACCCTTGGTGCGCTGGTCGCCGCCATCGTGCCGGGCTTCGACAGCGCCATGCAGACTCCCGGCCGCCCCCAGACCACGTCGATGTCGCTCGCCCTGCCACAGCTGAGCCTCGGCAACCGCGGCCCCTCGACCGATCACTGGCAGTCGGTGCGGCTCAAGCCGGGCCAGACCCTGAGCGGCGTGTTTTCCGAGCTTGGCATCCCCTACAGCCAGCTCGAACGGGTCATGCAGCACCCGAAAATCAAGCCGGTACTGCGCCGCCTGCGGCCCGGCACCGAACTGGCATTCAACCTGCCGGCCGACGGCAGCGTGCGTGCGATGACCATCACCCTGGACGACCAGCCGATGGAGCTGGAGTTCGCCGCCGACGCATTGCGCGAGAAATCAGTGCCGCAGGAAGTCACCACCCGCACGGTGGTGCTGAGCGGCAACGTGGGCAAGTCGCTGTTCGCGTCCGCACGCAAGGTCGGGCTCGGCCATCGGCAGCTGGCGCAGCTGACCGACGAGATGTTCAAGTACGACATCGACTTCGATTCCGACCTGGACGAGGACGACCGCTTCAGCGTGGTCGTCGACCGGACCTGGAAGAACGGCCAGCTGGCCGAGACCGGCCCGGTACTCGCCGCCACCTTCACCGTCGATGGCAAGCTCAAGAGCGCGTTCCGCCATGTGCGCGCCGGCAAGCCGGAATACTTCACGCCGGATGGCCGCTCCCTGCGGCGCCCGTTCATCCGCATGCCGATCCCGTATGCGCGGCTGTCGTCGGGCTTTGGCGCGCGCCGCCATCCGGTGCTCGGACGCATGCGCATGCACAAGGGCGTGGATTACGCCGCCGGCACCGGCACGCCGATCATGGCGGCGGGCGATGCGCGGGTGCAGTTCGTCGGCTGGAAGGGTGGCTACGGACGCGCGGTGATCCTCGACCATGGGCGCGGCCACACCACGCTGTACGGCCACATGTCTGCGTTCGCCAAGATCCGTCCGGGCCAGCGCATCGCCCAGGGTACGGTCATCGGCCGCGTCGGCAGCACCGGCCTGGCCACCGGCCCGCACCTGCACTACGAGTTCCGGGTCAACGGCGTGCACCGCAATCCGCTGTCGATGACCATGCCGCCGCCCGAGCCGCTGCGCGGCGCGGCGCTGGTGGCGTTCAAGAACGAGACCCGACGTGCGCTCGACAAGATCCGCGAAGTCGAGAACGTCATCTACTACCCGGGCGAAGACAGCCGAGTCGCCAAGGCCGAGCCAGCGAAGAAGCCTGCCCGCAAGGGCTGACGGGCGCCGCGAGATCGTTCCCGTCGCGGCCGCTTCCGGGCCGCCGCAGCGGCCTTGGACAAGGATTCGGTCCGGAGCAGAGGCTTGGGCCTGGACCGTCCGGTCGCGCGGGAGCCGCACTCCTACAATGGGCCGATGGAACAGCTCTTCCTCGGCCTGATCTCCGGCACCAGTGCAGACGGCATCGACGCCGCCCTGGTCCGCTTCGCCAGCGATGCCCCGGATGCGCACTGCGAACTGGTGCTCGGCCGCACCTATGCCTGGCCAGAAACAATTCGCGCGCGACTGATCGAACTCGGCCAGGGGGGCGAGACCCGCTCGCTCGACGAACTGGGCATGCTCGATGTGCGGATCGCCCATGGCTTCGCCGATGCCGTGCTGGCGCTGCTGGAGGACGCCGGGCTTGGCCCGCGCGACGTGCAGGCGCTCGGCTCGCACGGCCAGACCGTGCGCCACCGGCCCGAATCCATCCCGCCTTTCACCTGGCAGATGGGCGACGGCAACGTGATCGCCGAGCGGACTGGCATCACCACGGTCGCCGACTTCCGCCGCCGCGATGTTGCCGCGGGTGGGCATGGCGCACCGCTGCTGCCTGCCCTGCACGCGGCATTGCTGCGCGCGCCGGACGAGGATCGCGCCGTGCTCAACCTGGGCGGCATCGCCAACCTGACCCTGCTGCCGGCCTCCGGCGCGGTGCGCGGCTTCGACACCGGCCCGGCCAACGCCCTGCTCGATGCCTGGTGCGAACGCCATACCGGCGCGGCGTTCGACGCCGACGGCGCCTTCGCCGCGCGTGGAACCGCCGATAGTGGCCTGCTGGCGCAGCTGCTCGACGATCCCTGGTTCGCGCTGCCGCCGCCCAAAAGCACCGGGCGCGAGCAGTTCCATCTCGGCTGGCTCGAGGCGCATCTCGGCGACGAAACGCGCAGGCCCGAGGACGTGCAGGCGACCCTGCTCGAGCTGACCGCGGCCAGCGTGGCCGATGCGCTGCGGGCGGCGCAACCGTCCACGCGGCGGGTGCTGGCCTGCGGCGGCGGCGTGCACAACCGGGCGCTGCTCGCGCGCATCGCCGCGCGCCTGTCCGAAGCCGTGCTCGAATCCACGGCAGTCCACGGCGTCGACCCGGACTTCATCGAGGCGATGGGCTTTGCCTGGCTGGCGCGCGAGGCCCTGGCTGGGCGCCCGGGCAATCTGCCCTCAGTGACCGGCGCGCAGGGGCCGCGGGTGCTGGGCGCGATCTATCCGGCCTAGACAGAACCGGCCGACCCTGTCCGGCCGATGAGGGCAAACCCCGGATCGTCGGGCATCCGCTCCATTGCGGCGATCGCCCCTACCAGCACGTCGGCTTCGCGGCCGTCCAGATCAGGGGCGAGCCCGGCCTCGACCGATTCCAGGCCGGTCTCGAGCAGCCGCGCCAGCGTCTCTGGCACGTCCCAGCCTCGTACCCTGGCCACGCGTTCGATCCGACCCTTCAGCGCAGGATCGATGTCCCTCAGCACGATGTCCGTCATTTTGTGTATCCCCCCGTCGGGAACAACGCAAGCCGTCCCGTGCTGCGGTCAGGCGGTTTGGCTGCTCGCGCCTGCAGCGCGATTGCGTCGGACCAGCAACAGGCACAGCAGCAGCGCGGGAATGCCGGCCAGCGCGGTGCCCAGGAAGAACAGCGCATAGCCTTCCACCAGCGTGCGTCCGACCGCGAGCTGTTCCACCGCCACCCCGGACAGCCCTTTCAGCACCTTGCCCAGCAACGCATAGAAGGAACTGAGCAGAGCGTACTGGGTGGCGGTGTAGCCGATGCTGGTGAGGCTCGACATATACGCCACCAGCGCGGTTCCGGCGAAACCGGTGGCGAAGCCGTCGATCGCCATCGCCGCGCTGAACACGGTCGGGTCGCCACCCGTATAGGCAACCCAGGTGAACGCCGCGTTCGAACCCGGCCCCAGCACCGCGCCGGCCAGCAACGTGGGCACGAAGCCGAAACGGACCGCGCTCAGTCCGGCCGCCGCGATACCGACCAGCGAGGCGATCAGGCCGATCGACGCCCGGATC
This sequence comes from Lysobacter sp. M15, assembly GCF_022662515.1. Classification (NCBI taxonomy): domain Bacteria; kingdom Pseudomonadati; phylum Pseudomonadota; class Gammaproteobacteria; order Lysobacterales; family Lysobacteraceae; genus Lysobacter; species Lysobacter sp. M15. The sequence continues at coordinate 7,757 of NZ_JAKPBV010000013.1, forward strand.
TCGCCCACGAATTCCTTGGCGATCCCGATATCGGCATAGAAGGGGTTGTTCATCGGCCCCATCACGAAGTCCGGCAGCCGGTACAGGCTGATCGCGGCCAGCATCAGCAGCGCCCAGGTGCCATGGGTCCTGAAGAAGGCGATGAACGGGCCGGCGATGGCGTCAGCCAGCCCCGAGAACGTCCACAGCGGGGCATGCTGGGTGACTTCGGGCGCCTGCGACGCCGCCGGCTCGCGCGCCAGGAACAGCGCCGCCAGTACGCCCACGCCCATCAGCGCCGCCATCAGCCAGTACGAGGGGGACCAGCCGATATAGGCGGCCAGGATCAGGATCAATGCGTCGGTCACCAGCAGCGCGGTGCGGTAGCCGAACTGGGTCCCCGAGGTGAGCAGTCCCAGCTCGTCGCTGTTGTCGGCAATCTCGATCCGCCAGGCATCGATCACGATGTCCTGGGTGGCCGAGGCGAACGCGGCCACCAGCGCCAGCGCACCGAACAGCACCAGCCCGCCCTGCGGCTGCACGATCGCCATGCCCGCCAGTGCCGCCGCCACCACGATCTGCGACAGCAGCATCCAGCCGCGGCGATGGCCCAGGCGCCCGAGCAGCGGCACGTCGGTCTTGTCGATGATCGGCGCCCACAGGAACTTGAGCGAGTACGCCAGGCCCACCCATGACAGGAATCCGATCGCCGACAGCTCGCTGCCGCCCTCGCGCATCCAGTAACCCATGGTGTTGCCGACCAGGTACAGCGGCAGCCCGGACGAGAACCCCAGCAGCAGCATCGCCAGCACCTTCGGCTGGCGCAGCGCGCGCAGCACGTCGCGGGTGCCGGTCCTTCTCGTCGCCGTGCTGCTGTCTGCGGACATCGGATTCCTTGTAGGAGCGACGTGAGTCGCGAGCTTTGGCCTTTCCCTTTCCCTTCCCCTTCAATGGGAAGGCCGGGATGGGGATGGGGTTTGCGACAGTCGCGGAATGCGCGAGGGAACCCACCCCCTCCCAAATACTCCCCTTGAAGGGGAGTGCTTCAAAGCCTGGGATTCACAGATCGTAGTCCACCAGATACGGCGCGTGGTCGGAGAAACGTGGCTCGGGAAAGATGGTCGCGCCGCGGATACGGTCGGCGAGCTTTGGTGTCACCAGCTGGTAGTCGATCCGCCAGCCGACGTTGTTGGCGCGCGCCGCACCACGCTGCGACCACCAGCTGTATTCGACTGCGTCGGGCTTCACCACCCGGAAGCTGTCGCGCCAGCCGGGGTTCGCACGCTGCACCAGGCCATCGCCGCAATCGTCGTCGATCATCGCGTTCATCCACGCGCGTTCGTGCGGCAGGCAGCCGGAGTTCTTCTGGTTGCCGGTCCAGTTGCGGATGTCGTTGCGGCTGCGCACGATGTTCCAGTCGCCGCACAGCACATACTCGCGGCCGCTGGCCAGCCACTCGTCGAGGATCGGTCGCAGCCAGGCCATCACGTCTTCCTTGACCGCCTGCCGGACCTCGCCCGAGCTGCCGGACGGAATGTAGAAGGACACCACCGACAGGTTGCCGAAGCGGGCTTCGATGTAGCGGCCTTCCTCGTCGAAGTCGGCGCGGCCCAGCCCTGTGCGGACCTCGTCGGGTTCGCGGCGGCTGTAGATGGCCACGCCGCTGTAGCCCTTCTTGGTGGTGGCATCGCGGAAGAACGCGGTATAGCCCTCGGGCAGGAACGCGGGCAGCCGCAGCTGATGTTCCTGCGCCTTGGTTTCCTGCACGCACATCACGTCCACGTCCTGCGTCGGGAACCAGTCGAAGAATCCCTTGTTCGCGGCCGAGCGCAGGCCGTTGGCGTTGAAGCTGAGGATGCGCATGCGTGCTCCGCGGGGCGTTCGCGGCGATCATAGCAATCGCGCCAACCCGGTCGCGGACGGATACCGGGGCATGCACACGGCCTCACCGCCATCGGACTATGATCCGCGGATGCCACGATCGCCCGCTCCCGCCGTGGTCAGCGTCCAGCAGGTGACGCCCGAGATTGCCGCGGCGGTACGCGCGCTGCGCGCCGACCCGGCGCAATACGCCTTTGTCGGCGACGTGGCCAGCAACCTGATCGATACCGAGGCCGATCCCGACAGCGAGGCGATGGCCGTGCTCGCGGACGGCAAGGTGGTCGGTTTCTACCGCCTCGACCTGCGACCCGGCGCGGTGGCCGGCTGCGATTACGGCAATGCCTGCGCGGCGCTGCGCAGCCTGCTGATCGACCGCAGCTGGCAAGGTCGCGGGCTGGGCACGCGCGCGCTGAACGCCTGCTACGAGGATCTAGAGCGCAGGCACCCACGGGTGCGCCTGCTGGCGTTGACGGTGCACTGCGACAATCACATCGCCCTCCAGGCCTATCGCAATGCCGGCTTCATCGACAGCGGCCGCATGTATTTCGGCGAGCGGTCCGGCCCGCAGCATGTGCTGCTGCGCACGCTCGGCTCGGACGACGTGGGAAAATCGGCGGCATGACCGACCATCGCTGGCGTTTCCTCCAGCTCGCCCTGCGCGCCGATGCGCTGCGCTTCGGCGAGTTCACCCTCAAATCCGGGCGCACGAGTCCTTACTTTTTCAATGCCGGCCGCTTCGATTCGGGCGCGGTACTGGCGGATCTGGCCGGTTGCTACGCCGATGCATTGGAAGCAGCGCGGCTGGCCGGTTCCCTCGGGGATTTCGACCTGTTCTTCGGCCCCGCCTACAAGGGCATCCCGCTGGCCACTGCGCTGGCCTGCGAGTACGCGCGCCGCGGCCGCGACCTGCCGCTGGCCTTCAACCGCAAGGAGGCCAAGACGCACGGCGAGGGCGGCACCCTGATCGGCGCGCCACTGGCCGGACGCCGCGTGCTGGTCGTCGACGACGTGATCACCGCCGGCACCGCCATCCGTGAGGCGCTGGAGATCATCCGGCAGGGGGGCGGCACGCCGGCCGGCATCGTGATCGCGCTCGACCGCCAGGAGCGGGTGAGCGACACCGACCCCCGCTCGGCGGCGCAGGCGGTCGCGCAGGATCAGAACATACCTGTGATCGCGGTCGCAGGGCTGGAGGACCTGCTGGCGTTCGTCGGCGAAAGCGACACGCTGGCCGCCGAACGCGACCGCCTGCAGGCGTACCGCGTACGCTATGGCAGCACCACACCGGCCGGGGGGACCGGATGAAGACACAGCTCACTCTGGGAGGGGCGGCGCTGTCGCTGGCGATCATGCTCGCCGCGACGCCGCAGGCGTTGGCGCAGAAAGGCGCCACGCCGCAGAAAAAACTCTATTGCTGGACCGACAACGGCAAGAAGGTCTGCGGCGATGCACTGCCGCCGGAGCAGGCTGCCCGTGCGCGCAAGGAGTTCAGCGCCCGCAGCGGGCGCACGCTGAACGAGGTCGACCGTGCGCTGACCGCCGAAGAACGCGCCGCTGCGGCCGCCGCCGCCAGCCAGGCACAGCTCGCTGCCGATGCGCGGGCCGCGCGCGTGCGCCGCGACCTGGCGATGGTGGAGTCCTACGCCACCGAAGCCGACCTGCAGCGCGCGTTCAACGAACGCATCGTGCTGGTGGAGGAATCGATCAAGACCTCCACCCTGGGCCAGGCCAATCTGCGCCATGGGCTGGTCGCACTGCTCGGGCAGGCGGCGAACCTGGAACTCGGCGGCAAGCCGGTGCCCAAGCCGCTGCACGACAACATCCTCAAGCAGCATGCCGATCTCAACCGGCAATCGCAGGTCCTGCGCGACCAGCGCGCCGACCGCGCGATGCTCGACGGCGATCTCGCATCGGCGCTGCAGCGTTACCGCGACCTGAAGACCCCCCCGGGAGAAGCAACCCCGGACGCCGCGAGCAGCGACTAGACCGGACGCAGCAGGGCGCGTCCGCCGCGGCCGGCTACCGCCGGGCCGAGGGCCGTCAGAACGGGATCGGCAAGTCCGGCTGGAACCCGAGCAGCTGCTCGCGGAACACGTTCTGGATGCGCTGCAGGGCGTCCTCGTTGTCGGCATCGAAACGCAGCACCAGCACCGGCGTGGTGTTGGATGCGCGAATCAGGCCCCAGCCGTCCGGCCAATCGACGCGCACGCCATCGATCGTCGATATCCGTCCGCCTTCGAAGCTGGCGCGACTGCGGAAACCCTCGACGAAGGCGTGCGGATCGCCATTGGGGGCATCGATCTTGATCTCCGGTGTGGACACGCCGCCCGGCAGCGCGCCGAGCACCTCGCTGGGAGACTCCTCGCGCCCGGCCAGGATTTCGAGCAGGCGCGCCGCCGAATAGATGCCGTCGTCGAAGCCGAACCAGCGCTCGGCGAAAAAGAAATGCCCGCTCATCTCGCCGGCCAGCTCCGCACCGGTTTCGCGCATCTTGGCCTTGATCAGCGAATGCCCCGTCTTCCACATCAATGGGCTGCCGCCATGGCGCAGCACGTGCCCGGAGAGCTGCCCGGTGCACTTCACGTCGTACAGGATCACCGCGCCGGGATTGCGCTCGAGCACGTCGGCCGCGAACAACATCAGCAGGCGGTCGGGGAAGATGTTCACGCCTTCGCGCGTCACCACGCCCAGGCGGTCGCCGTCGCCGTCGAAGGCCAGGCCGAGGTCTGCGCCTTCGCGCTGCACCGTGGCGATGAGGTCCTCGAGGTTGTGCGGCTCGCTGGGGTCGGGATGGTGGTTGGGGAAGGTACCGTCCACCTCGCAGTACAGCGGCACCACGTCCGCACCGATCGCGCGGAGCACGCGCGGGCCGAGTTCGCCGGCCACGCCGTTGCCGGCATCGACCACCACCTTCAACGGGCGCTGCAGCTGCACGTCGTGGGCGATGCGCTCCAGGTAATCGTCGTCGATCCGGCGCTGCGACACGCTGCCCAGCTCGGCCGCGTTGTGCAGGCGACCGCCGGCGATCCGGTCGTACAGGTCGGTGATCGCATCGCCCGACAGTGTGTCGCCGCCGACCACGATCTTGAACCCGTTGTAGTCGGGCGGATTGTGGCTGCCGGTGACCGCGATGCAGCAGCCGGTGCGCAGGAAAAAGCTGCCGAAGTACACCAACGGGGTCGGCGCCAGGCCGATGTCGATCACGTTGCGCCCGGCCTTGCGCAGGCCTGCGATCAACCCGGCGACCATGTCGGGACCCGAGAGGCGGCCGTCGCGGCCGACCACGATGTCGGGCAGGTCCCTGTCGCGCATGAGCGAACCCACCGCCTGGCCGATGTGCTCGGCCACGCCAGCGTCCAGGCTCTGACCGATCACCCCGCGGATGTCGTAGGCGCGAAAGATGCCGGGATCGATCGATACGGCGGCGGGCTTGCTGTCTTCCACTGTTGTCGACTCCTTGGAAACGATCGGAACAGGCGCTGCTGCATCAGACGTCGGCGCCGGCGCCTGCTGCAGCGCCTGCACCAGGGTCGGCTCGGTGTGGGCGGCTGCTTCCGGCGTGCGCCGCGGGCCACGTTTCCACCCGACCAGCGCCAGCAGGGCCAGGACTGCCAGCACGCCCGCACCCACCAGGGCGGACATCGCACCCATGCCGAATGCGGCACCCGGGGTCGCGGGGGCGCCCGCGGACACCCGCAGCTCGGTTCCCGGGATCGCCGTGGCCAGCGCCTCGGCGGCACCGGCCAGTGCCCGGTCTCCGCGTTCCACCACGCTGAAGTCGCCCTGTCGCAACGCCAGGTAGCCGTCGCTGCCGACATCGACCGTTTCGAACGCACGCGCTACACGCGTGGCGGGCAGATGCACGATCGCGACCGCATCCGGCCGTCCCGGGGCGCTCGCCGGTGCCGCCACCAGCAAGCGCGCGCCGCCAGCCTCCTTGGCCATGCGCGCGACCGGCGCATCCGCCGCCAGCGCCGCCTCGGCCACGGCAATCCGGCCGAATCCGGATTTGGGCAGCTGCGCGTAGGCCTCATCCAGCCCGGCAGGCAGCACGTCGACCTGTCCGGCGTCGGGCCAAGCGCGCCGGATCGCCGCGGCGGCACCGGCCAGGTCGCCGGCGGCGAGGGCCGACCGGGTGGCGGGGGCGGCCAGCTGACGAGCCAGCCGGTCGGTTTCGGCCTTCAACGCGCGTGCGGTGTCCTGGACCATCTGGTCGCGCGCAGCCTGCACCTGCTGCCGCGCCTGCTCCCCTTGCCACTGGCGCCAGCCGCTCCAGGCCATCCACAGTGCCAGCAGACCCAGGACCGCCGCCGCGATCGGCAGCGCGGGCCGCAGCTGGGCAGCGGAGAGTTGCTGCGTCGGGGTCTGACTCATGTCATGGGTGTCCGTGCACTGCGGGATTCAGCGCAGCCCGGTATGGCCGAAACCGCCGGCTCCGCGCGCGCTGTCTGCGAAAGTATCCACCACCTGCAATGCGGCCCGCACGATCGGCAGCACCACCAGCTGCGCGATCCGGTCGCCGGGCGCGACGGTGAACGGCTCGCGCCCGCGGTTCCAGGTGCTGATCAGCAAGGGGCCCTGGTAGTCGGCATCGATCAACCCGGTGCCGTTGCCCAGCACGATCCCGTGCTTATGCCCCAGCCCGGAGCGCGGCAGGATCACCGCGCACAGCTGCGGATCGGCCAGGTGGATCGCCAGCCCCGATGGAATCAGGGTTGCGTCGCCCGGCATCAGGGTGAGGGGCTCGTCCAGCGCGGCACGCAGGTCCAGGCCGGCGCTGGCCTGGGTGGCGTAGGCAGGCAGCGGCCATTCACCGCCAAAGCGGGAATCGAGCAGCTTCACTTCCAGGGTGTGGTGGTCGGCCAGATTCACGTTTGGTCCGTTCGAGGGGAAGCCAGGGGCGTCATTGCGGCCAGCCGCTCGCCGATCAGGTCTAGCAGGGCATCGGCCAGGACCTGCTTGCTGGCCGGGCCGAGCGCACGTTCGCCCCCTGGCCAGAACAGCTGCAGCGCGTTGTCGTCGCTCTCGAAGCCCGAGCCCTCCACCCCCACCCGGTTGGCGGCGATCAGGTCGACGCGCTTGCGTTCGAGCTTGCCGCGCGCGTAGCGCTCGACCTCATCGGTCTCGGCGGCGAAGCCCAGCACCAGGCGCGGCCGCTGCGGATGCGCCGCCACGTCGGCCAGGATGTCGCGGGTGCGGACCAGTTGCAGGGTCAATCCCTCCTCGCCGGGCTGCTTCTTGATCTTGCTGCCGGCGAAGCTGCGCGGGGTGAAGTCGGCTACCGCCGCTGCGCCGATGTAGACATCGGCAGGCAACGCGGACAGCACGGCTGCGTGCATCTGCGCGGCGCTGCGCACGTCGGTGCGTTGCACGTCGCGCGGTGTGGGCTGATGCACTGGGCCAGCGATCAGCCGCACCTGCGCGCCGCGCTGCGCGGCGGCGGCGGCGATGGCGAAACCCATCTTGCCGCTGCTGCGGTTGCCGATGAACCGCACCGGGTCGATGTCCTCGTACGTGGGCCCCGCGCTGACGACGATGCGCAGCCCGGCCAGCGACGTGCTCATGCGCAGCTTCCCTGGCGCTGCGAACCCTTCATCCGGCATCCAGGGCAGCCACGATCTCGGCGGGCTCGGCCATGCGCCCGGGACCGGACTCGCCTTCGGCCAGCGGACCGTCGTTCGGACCGACGCTGCGCACCCCGCGTGCGTGCAGGGTCTGCAGGTTGGCCTGGGTCGCCGGATGCCGCCACATGCGGTGGTTCATCGCCGGCGCGATCAGGATCGGCGCCTCCGTGGCCAGGCACAGGGTGCTGACCAGGTCGTCGGCGAAGCCGTGCGCCAGCTTCGCCAGCATGTTGGCCGTTGCCGGCGCGACGACTACCTTCTCCGCCCAGCGCGCGAGTTCCAGATGGCCCATAGCCGCTTCGGCCTGCGCGTCCCATAAGGACGAGCGCACCGGATGACCCGACAGCGCCTGGAAGGTCTGCGCGCCGACGAAGCGCTGCGCGTTCTCGGTCATGGCGACCTGCACCTGCGCGCCGGCCTCGCGCAGCCGGCGCACCAGATCGGCCGCCTTGTAGGCGGCGATGCCGCCGCACACGCACAGCAGCACGCGCTGTCCACGGATCGTCATGACGCGCTCGGAAAATTCCTAGTCACGAATCGGAACTAGCTTACCCGATGACCGGACTTCGCCCGATCGTGCGAGCCGGCGGCACTGACTACGGTATCGACAGGCGCGGCGCTGCGGGAATGCAACTTGCACTCACAGCAATCTCCGGCTTCCCGCGGCGTCGCGCCACCACATCCCAACCTCAGGCTGACCGCCACCATGCATATCCGCGACTGGCCCTGCGGCGAACGCCCGCGCGAAAAACTGCTCGCGCGCGGCGCCGGTACGCTCTCGGACGCGGAACTGCTGGCGATCTTCCTGGGCTCGGGCCTGCGCGGCGAGGACGCCGTCGCCACCGCACGCGGCCTGCTGTCCAGCCACGGGCCGCTGCGTAGCCTGCTCGAACGCAGCCCGGACGAGCTCATCGGGCTACCCGGCCTCGGTCCGGCCCGTGCCTGCCGGCTGTCGGCGGCGCTGGAGCTGTGCAGCCGCTATCTGGCCGCCGGCCTGGAGCGTGGGGAAGCGCTCTCCGACCCGGCCGCCGCCGGGCGCTACTTCGCCCAGCGCCTGCGCGGCCATCCGCAGGAAGTCTTCGCGGCGCTGTTCCTGGACAGCCGCCATCGCGCGCTCGCATTCGAGGAACTGTTCACCGGCACCATCGACGGCGCCGAGGTGCATCCGCGCGAAGTGGTGCGACGCGCCCTGGCCCACAACGCCGCGGCAGTGATCGTGGGCCATAACCATCCCAGCGGCAGCGCCGAACCCAGCGCCGCCGACCGCGCGGTCACCGCACGACTCAAGCAATCCCTGGCGCTGGTGGATGTACGCCTGCTCGACCACTTCGTGATCGGCGACGGTACGCCGGTGTCGATGGCGGGTCGGGGTTGGCTATGAGCAGGCAGCGGCCATAGCGGCAGTGCAGCACCAACCTGCGGCAACGCGCATGACGGCAAGCAGTGCTTGCTGCCGCCACGTACAATGCGCAATCAGCCGAAAACCCTTGCTTCCCCAGTGAAACCCCAACTCCGCGCCCTGCTGGAGCAGGCCGTCGCCGCCTTGCAGGCCAACGGCACGCTGCCGGCCGACATCGATGTGCCCGACTTCATCGTTGAACGGCCGAAGGATCGCAGCCACGGCGATTTCTCGACCAATGCGGCGATGTTGCTGGTCAAGCATGCCGCACGTGACGGCGCAAAGCCCAATCCCCGCGTGCTGGCGCAGGCCCTGATCGACGCGCTGCCGGCGAGCGAGGATGTCGCGAAGGTCGAGATCGCCGGCCCCGGCTTTCTCAACTTCCGCATGGCGCCGCAGGCCTGGCAGGAACAGCTGCACGAGATCTGCGTGCGCGGCTGCGCCTATGGCCGCAACGAGTCCGGGCAGGGCCGGCGCGCGGGCGTCGAGTACGTGTCGGCCAATCCCACCGGCCCCCTGCACGTCGGCCATGGCCGCGCGGCGGTGATCGGCGACTGCATCGCGCGCGTGCTCGCCGCCAACGGCTGGGAGGTGGTGCGCGAGTTCTACTACAACGATGCCGGCGTGCAGATCGAGAACCTCGCGCGTTCGGTCCAGGCGCGCGCGCGCGGCGCGAAACCCGGCGATGCGGACTGGCCGGCAGATGCCTACAACGGCGACTACATCGCCGAGGTCGCCACCGCCTACCTGCGCGGCGACAGCGTCGACATTGAGGGTCATGTCGTCACCGGCAAGCACGACGCCGACGACTTCGACGCCATCCGCAGGTTCGCCGTGGCCTGGCTGCGCCGCGAGCAGAATGCCGACCTGGCCGCGTTCGGCGTGTCCTTCGACGTGTATTTCCTGGAATCCTCGCTCTACGCCGACGGCAAGGTGGAGGAAACCGTGCGCGAGCTGGTCGCCCACGGCCACACCTATGAGGAAGGCGGCGCGCTGTGGCTGCGCACCACCGACTTCGGCGACGACAAGGACCGGGTGATGCGCAAGTCGGATGGCACATACACCTATTTCGTGCCGGACATCGCCTACCACCGCAGCAAATGGCAGCGCGGCTACGAGCGCGCGATCACCGAACTGGGCGCCGATCACCACGGCTCACTGATGCGCGTGAAAGCCGGGCTGCAGGCGCTCGACGCCGGCATCCCGCCCGGCTACCCGGACTATGTGCTGCACCAGATGGTCACCGTGATGCGTGGCGGCGAGGAAGTGAAGCTCTCCAAGCGCGCCGGCAGCTACCTGACCCTGCGCGACCTGATCGAGGAAGCCGGCCGCGATGCGACCCGCTGGTTCCTGCTCGCACGCAAACCCGATTCGCAGCTCACCTTCGACATCGACCTGGCGCGCAGCCAGTCGCTCGACAATCCCGTGTATTACGTCCAGCTCTCGCACGCGCGCATTTGCGGAGTGTTCCGCCAGCTGGCCGAGCGTGGGCTGTCCTTCGGCCGCGAGAATGGCCTGGCGCAGGCACTCGACCTGGACAACCGCGCCACCCGCGACCTGCTCACCGACCTGTCGCGCTGGCCCGAGGTCGTGGCCGCCGCGGGCGCGGATCTGGAACCGCACCTGATCACGGCCTATCTGCTGGAGCTGGCGCAGGACTTCCAGTCGTACTACAACGACCACCAGTTCCTCGTGGACGATGCCAACCTGCGCGATGCGCGCCTGGTCCTCGCGTCGGCCACACGCCAGGTACTGAAGAATGGACTGGAACTGATTGGCGTCGAAGCGCCGGAGGCGATGTAAGTGGCAGCAAGACGGGGCAGATCCCAGGCGCGGCGCAACACCGGCAGCGGCAGCGGCTCGCTGCCCGGCTGGGCATGGATGGTGCTGGGCATCGTGCTGACGGTGGGGGTGATCCTGGCCGCGCCGCGATTCCTCAAGGGCAATGGCGAGGATGGATTCTTCCGGCCGCGCGCCAACCCGGATGCGCAGCCGGTGGGCTCGGACGCAGCCGACGAGGCGGACGTCGCAGGCACCGGAACCGAAGACACCCCGGGCAGCCCGGGCGCGAACACCGATGCGCCCGAACAGCCCGATTACGATTTCTACGACCTGCTCCCGGGCGAGGAAGTCGCCATGACCGACGCCCAGCTCGCGGCCGCGGCGCGGGAGGAGCAGGAGCGCGCGCAGCGGGAGCAACAGCGCCTCGCGCAGCAACAAGCCGCTGCGGCGCAGCCCCCGGGCAATGCGCCCCAGCCACAGCCGCTGGCCGAATCGCAGGCCCCGGCCACAGCGGTCGCCGCCGCTGGAGCAACCACCCCAGCTGCGGCCGTCGCCACGGGCACCGACACGCCCTACGTGCTGCAGGCCGGGGCCTTCGGCGCCTCGGGCGATGCGGAGGCAGTGAAAGCCAAGATCGCCCTGCTCGGGCTCAATGCCCGGGTCGAATCGGCGCAGATCAACGGCAAGACCGTCTACCGCGTACGCATGGGCCCCTACGGCACTGCGTCCGAGCTGGCCAGCGCCAAGGGCAAGCTCGCAAGTGGCGGCCTGCCGGCGCTGGCGATCAAGGCGAAGTAGTCGAGCGGGAGCCGGATGCGGGCACGCCTCCACCGGCGGGCCTGCGCGCTCCCGAGCCGATGCCGGAACGCCTCCCGTCGCTGCCTGTGAGAAGCCGATCCCGCACACTGTCTTCCCTGTAGAGGAAGCACCGCCATGGCCATCGAAGCCGCCCTGATCAAGCCTGTCGTCGATGCGCTGATGGCGCTGTTCCGCCAGAGCAACAACGTCAAGCTCAAGCGCAACGCGGAAGCCGCGGTACGCGAGGCGATCCGTGAGCTGCTGCTGGCCAATCCCGACGAGAACAAGGCCGAGGCGCGGATCGCGATCGCCAAGGCCGCCGGGATCCTGTCCGAGGACATCGTCCTGGCCGAGGACATGCTGGAAAAGCATCGGGCATCGAAGTCGCGCACCGCGGGCAAATCGTCCACCGGCCGCAAACGCAAGGCCGCTGCGTCCGCGGCGGCGGAGAAGCCGGCAAAGAAGGCCGGCAAGGGCTCAGCGGCAGCGAAACCGCTCGCGAAGAAGTCCTGATCTCCAGCGCGACATTCTTCATTCGGTTGTAGCGGCCGCGATCGGGAAGTGCGGCCGGATCGCGCGAATTGCTACGCTTGCCCGCCGTCCACAGCGCATCGCCTGTCATGCCCAAGACCGCCCTGATCACCGGCGCCACGTCCGGCTTCGGCCGTGCCACCGCACAGCGGTTCGCCGCGCAAGGGTGGAACGTCATCGCCACCGGACGTCGCGCCGAGCGGCTGCAGACCCTGCGGGACTCGCTCGGCAAGCGCGTGCACACGCTGGCGTTCGACATCCGCGACGCCGATGCCATGCAGGCGGCGCTCGCCACCCTTCCCGAGGCGCTCCAGGGTATCGACCTGCTGGTCAACAACGCAGGCCTTGCCCTGGGCACCGCGCCGGCGCAAAGCGCCGACCTGGGCCAATGGCGGCAGATGATCGACACCAATATCACCGCCCTGGTCGCGCTGACCCACGCCCTGCTCCCGGGCCTGATCGAACGCCGCGGTGCGATCGTCAACATCAGTTCGATCGCCGCGACCTACCCCTACGCCGGCGGCAACGTCTACGGCGGCACCAAGGCGTTCGTGAGCCAGTTCTCGCTCGGCCTGCGCAGCGACCTGCACGGCACCGGCGTGCGCGTGACATCCATCGAACCGGGTCTGGCCGAAACCGAATTCACCCTGGTCCGCACCAGCGGCAACCAGTCGGCTTCCGACCAGCTGTACGCAGGCGCGCAGCCGATCACCGACACCGACATCGCCGATGCGATCTGGTGGGTCGCCACCCTGCCGCCGCACCTCAACATCAACCGGCTGGAAGTGATGCCGGTAAACCAGTCGTTTGCGGGATTCCAGATCCATCGCGGGCAATGACTCGCGACAGGAGCGGCGTGTGAAGCGGCCTGTGGGAGCGAACTGTGGGAGCGGCCTTGGCCGCGATTGCCCTTGATGCTGCTGCAACCGGCAAAGCCAAAGGCATTCGCGGCTAGGGCCGCTTCCACCGCACCGCGTCTCAGGTCCTGATCGCCTCGCGTCGCTTCCAGGCCCAGCCGATCGCCAGCAGCACCGACAACAGCCCGATCCAGCCCAGCGCATCGAACACGCCGTCCCCCACCAGCCCGACCACCAGCCCGATCAGCGACGCCAACGCGATCAGCACCGGCAAGGTCCAGGTCGACTGCCGCAGGTTCATCGCGCCATCTCCATGCGCGCATCGATCCGCGCTTCGATCTGCGCGCGCGAACCCCGGCGGACGAACAGCACCAGGCCGCTGACCAGCACCACGATCGCCACCAGATCGAGCAGCGCCCACAGGATTTTCAGCGGCAAACCGGCGTAATCGCCGAAGTGCAGCGGCTGCGAGAGCAGCAGCGCCTGCATCCACACCGGCTGGGTCACGCTGCCGGCGAGCTTTCCGGTGGTGGCATGGGCAAACACCGGCGTCACCAGCCGCGCCGTCAGCGGCGTGTCGCCGCGCAGGAAGACGCCGTAATGCTGGCTGCCGCTGTAGCCGGCGCCAGGGAAGCCCACCCAGGAAGGAATCGCATCCGGATGGCGCGCATGCGCCGCTTCGATCGCCGCCTGCAGCGAAGCCGCTGGGCGCCGCGGCGCTGCGACTCCGGGCGGCTCCTGCAGCACCTGCGCCACGTGGCGCTGCTGCCACAGGCCCACCAGCGGCTGCTCCAGCGTGTTGATGACCCCGGTCAGACCCACCACCGAGAGCCAGGCCAGGGTGACGATGCCGGTGAGGTTGTGCCAGTCCAGCCACGCCAGCCGACGCTGGCCGCCACGCAGCACGCCGAACGGCAGCTTGCGCATGTAGGGCGCATACAGGACCACGCCTGAGACGACCGCCAGCACCAGCAGCATCCCCATCAGGCCCATGAACAGCAGTCCCGGCAGGCCCGCGTACAGGTCGGTGTGCAGGCGATAGAACACCCACATGATGCCCTCGTTGAACTGCGGCGCCGGGATCGCCACGCCGGTCAGCGCGTCGAAGGTGGACACGTGCATCTCGTCGTTGCTCGCGTCCGGGCGCGGGCCGGTGGTGACGTAGGTGACGCGCGGCTCGTCCTCCTCCCAGCTCACGAACAGCGGCACGTCGCCGGGGCGCGCCCGCAGCGCGCGCGACACCAGCGTGTCCACGCTCACCGGCGTTGCGTTCGCGCTCGCGGCCGGCAGCTCCGGTTCGCCACCGGTCAGGTGCGCGATCTCGTGCCAGAAGATCAACGGCAACCCGGTCACGCACAACAGCAGCAGGAACAGCGTGCACACCAGGCTGCTCCAGCGATGCACCTGGAACCACGCGCGCAAGGTATTGCGTTTCATCCGATGCCTCCGTGATCCGGACCTAGTAGCGCAACCCGAACTCGGCCATGACCGTGCGCGGCATGCCCGTGAAGCAGTCGCCAAGGGCACGGCAGGGCGCGAACACCTGACGGTCGGCGACGTTGTTCACGTTCAAGCGCGCGAAGTACGGCCCCTGCGCGTACTCGGCGCGCAGGTCGAACAGGGTGTAGTCGGGTGACTGGATGGTGACGTTCTCGCCATACGACGTGGTGCTGCCGACATAGCGCGCGCCCGCGCCCAGCGACAGCGCGCCTGCGCCGAGTCCGATCCGCTTGTCGACCCACAGCGAAGCGAGCCGGCGCGGCACGTCGTTGAGCTGGCGCCCCTCCTCGTAGTCGAAGCTGCTCTCGAGCACCTCGACGTCGGTGAAGCTGGCCGCGCCGGTCACGGTCCAGCCGTTGCCGCCGCTGTACAGCGCCTCGATCTCGCCACCCTGCGAGCGCACGCGCCCGGTCTGGATGGTGTTGCTGATGTTCTCCGGATCGTTGGTCAGGCGGTTCTGTTCTTCCATGCGGAAGGCGGCCACGGTCAGCGCGAATTGTCGCGAAGGCATCCACTTCACTCCGGCTTCGACCTGCTCGCCGCGCAGCGGGTCGAACGGGTCGCCGTAGAAGTCCACGCCCTGCACCGGGGTGAACGATTCGCTGTAGTTGGCGTACGGCGAGATTCCAGGCGCGATTTCGTACACCAGCCCGGTGCGCCAGGTGGTTTCGCTCAACCGCATTTCGGGCGCGCCTTCGGTTTCGACATTCACCTTGTCGTGGCGGCCACCGACCACCCAGGTCAACCGGTCGCCAAGGCGCATCTGATCCTGCGCGTAGATGCCGAGCTGGCGCGCGCGCTGGCCAGCGTCATCGACCAACGGCGGCGCGGTCACGCCCGAGGAGATCGGGTTGTCGAGATCGATGGGCGTGATGTAGCGGGGGGTATTCTCTGGGACGTTCGAACTGGCATAGGCACCACGACTGTCCTGCTTGAAGCGTGCGTAGTCCAAGCCGAACAGCACGGCATGCTCCACTGGGCCGGTGTCGAATTCGCGCTGCATCCCGGCGTCGATCTGCTGGCTAAACAGGTTCGGCTGGGTCCGGTAATAGAAGCGGTGCACTGTTCTGCCGGGCTGGTCCGAAATGAACGGATCGAGCGGACTTGTGAAACTGTCTGCATAAATCTGCACGAAGTCCGTATGCGCACGGCTGTCGCGTGCCTTCGCCGTCAGCGTCCAGCGCTCGCCAAGATCGTGTTCTAGCAACAAGGTATTGGTGTTCTGACGCGCATCGAGCCGGTCGTGCTGCCGATCGCCGATGAACAACCGAACATCGTCCAGTTTCTCGCCGCGCAGCCCCTTCACCGCCGCGTACGGCAGGAACTGCTGGGCCGAGGCGGAATCGTCGCGCTGGAACTGGCCCAGCCAGGTGATGCGCGTGGCATCGCCGAGGAACCAGGTCAGCGAAGGTGCCACCAGCAGCCGGTTGTTCGGCAGGTCGTGGGTGGGCAGCTCGGCATCGCGCGCGACCGTAACCAGCCGCGCGGCCACGGTGTCGCTGCCATTCAGGGATCCGGTCATGTCCATGCGCACTTCGGCATGGTCGAAGCTGCCGAAGCGCACGGACATCTCCGCGGCGTCGCGCAGGCTCGGCCGCTTGCTCACCGCGTTCACCAGGCCGCCGGTCGTGCCCTGTCCGTACAGCACCGAGGCCGGCCCGCGCAGGACCTCCACCCGGTCGATCGCGTACACGTCCACCCGCGGCATCGGGCTGTAGTTGTACAGCCGGCGGAAGCCATCGAGAGTCTGCTGCGCATCCAGTCCACGCACGAAGAAGCCGTCGGCGCGCGGATCCAGGCCGTAGGGTTCGGCGGTGACGCCCGCGGTGTAACGCAATGCATCCTGCAGGGTGTCGGCGCCACGCGACCTGGCTAGTTCGCCCGAAACCACGCTGACCGCCTGTGGAATCTCGTCCAGTTCGGTATCGGTCTTGGTCGCGACCTGGGTTTTCTCCGCGACTACCGTGATCCGGTCGAGGTCGCGGGCCTGGCCTTCGACCGGCTCCTGCGCGGCGAGCGCCGGTGGCAGCAATGCAGCGAGCAGCAGCGAATGACGGACGTTGGACCTTGCGCCGAAACGCGAACGGGACGATCGGGACATGCGATGCGTGCACTCACTGGGCGCATCATGCTATTGCGATCAATTCCTATTTGCAAATCATTCTCATTGACCAGCCACTGTGGTCGGCGCGCTTGCGCGCTGGCTCAGGCCTGCTGGGGCACTCCGGCCGGACCGAGGTTGCGCCTGTGCCATCGTTCGCGCAGCCGCAGGAATGGCCGTTCCACCGCGTAGTGCAGCAGCGCGCCGCCGGCCAGCGCCGCCACGCCATAGGCCACGAACGCGAGCACGCCCTTGTCCTGCAACTGCGGGCCGTAGGCCGATTCGAGCAGGTGGTACATCTGCTTGTGCATCAGGTACAGGCTGTAGGACACCGCGGCCAGCCACGCAGCACCCGGCACCCGCCAGCGCCCGATCAGGCTGCGGCGCTCGGCGCCTGCGAACACCAGCAGTGCCAGGCCCAGCGCTAGCACCGGCCAGCCGACGCTGTTGCCGAGCAGGCCGACACGGTCGCGGAACAGCCAGATCGCCAGGGCCAGCACTCCCAGTCCCAACACCAGCACGCCGTTCGCGTGCGCCTGGCCCCGCTCCCACAGTGTCGGTCGGAACTGGCGCAGCGCCGCCAGCGCCACGCCAGCCAGCAGACCGTCCAGCCGGCACCAGGTCGGGTAATAGAGTTCCTCGACGAACCAGTTGCGGTCCGGATCCGCTTCGGTGAAATGCA
Source organism: Lysobacter sp. M15 (assembly GCF_022662515.1). Taxonomy (NCBI): domain Bacteria; kingdom Pseudomonadati; phylum Pseudomonadota; class Gammaproteobacteria; order Lysobacterales; family Lysobacteraceae; genus Lysobacter; species Lysobacter sp. M15. Next base: position 24,891 of record NZ_JAKPBV010000013.1, read on the forward strand.
GCCAGATCGCGCTGCGCAGGAGAATGCCGCCGAGCACCAGCAACACCCCCAGCGTCACGAACCGCCAGCCCGCCGGCTTGCGCATCAGCGCCCACGCCAGCAGCGGAAACAGCAGGTAAAAGTGTTCCTCCACGCATAGCGACCACGCATGCGAAAACGCGGCGTTGCGACCGTAGTCGATCGACAGGTTCATGGTGAACGTGGCGAACTTCCACCACGGTTCCATCCCAGGCGCCTCGTGGAACCCGGGCCACAGCAGATAGATCGCCAGCACCGCCAAGAACGCCGGAAGGATGCGGAACGCACGGCGCAGATAGAAATCACCGAACGCCAGGCGTTCGCCGCGCGCCAGCGGTGCCAGCACCTGGCCACCGATCAGGAACCCGCTCAGCACGAAGAACAGGTCCACGCCCATCCAGCCGTAGCGCGACAGCCACGCCCAGTCGGGGCCGAGCCCCCCGACCAGGAAGGAGTGGAACAGCATGACCCAGGCGATGGCGATCGCGCGCAACAGGTCCAGCCCGGGCATCCGCATGGCTACGTCCTTGTGCGCCGTGCGCGCGATCAGGAAATCGGGAAGGGTGGAACGGATTACGCGATCGGCGAATCGTCGAGATAGGTGTACGCGGTCAGGCCGTTCTCCAGCGCCTCGTTGAGCCGCTGCGCCTCGGCCTTGGTCAGATCGGCGGCGCCGACCTTGGCCCGGTAGATCCGGCGCAGGTCGTCGAGCTTGTAGCCCACGTAGTCGAGCATCACGTCGGTGGTGTCGCCGCGGCGCTGCTGGCTGATCGCATAGCCTTCGCCGTCTACCTTCACCTCGATCGCATCGGTGTCGCCGAACAGGTTGTGGATGTCGCCCAGGATCTCCTGGTAGGCGCCGACCAGGAAGAAACCGAGCCGGTAGCTTTCGCCCTTGCGCAGCGCATGCAGCGGCAGCGAGCTGTCCAGGTCCTCGTTCTCGACGTAGGTATCGATCTTGCCGTCGGAATCGCAGGTCAGGTCGGCGATGATCCCGCGGCGCTCGGGCTGCTCGCCCAGGCGATCGATCGGCACGATCGGGAACACCTGGTCAATCGCCCACACGTCCGGCATCGATTCGAACACGCTGAAGTTGACGAAGTACTTGTCCACCAGGCGTTCGTTGAGCTCGTCGAGCAGGTCGCGATGGCTCTTCTCGTCGTAGGTCAGCCGCGCGCGCACCGCATGGGCGATCGCGTAGAACAGATCGTCGATGCGCGCGCGGTGCACCAGGTCCAGCTGGCCCAGGGCGTACAGCGACAAGCCCTCGGCATGCGCCTGCGCGGCTTCATGGAACAGCTCCACCGCCGGACGCGCGTCGAGCTCGCCATGGATCTCGCGCAGATGGCGGATCGGCGTGGGCTCGTCGTCGTGCGCCGGTGGAACCCGCCCTTCCGGCGCCTCCTCCACTTCCGAGACGTTGGTGACCAGCACCGCGTGGTGCGCGGTCATCGCACGACCGCATTCGGTCACCAGCCGCGGCGGGGTGATGCCATTAGCCTCGCAGGCCTCGGCCAGCGGCTGGATGATGCTGTTCGCATACTGCTGTAAACCGTAGTTGATCGAACAGAAGCTGCGTGAGCGCGTGCCTTCGTAATCGATGCCCAGGCCGCCGCCGACGTCCATATGGGTAATGTTCGCGCCCAGCTTGGACAGTTCCACGAAGTAGCGCGTCGCCTCGCGCATGCCGTTGGCGATATCGCGCACGTTGGAGATCTGCGAACCCATGTGGAAGTGGAGCAGGCCCAGCGTGTCGCTCATGCCCGCATCGCGCAGCTGCTTCCACAGATCGAGCAACTGACGCGGACTGAGCCCGAACTTGGCCTTGTCGCCACCGCTGTTCTGCCACTTGCCGGCGCCCAGTGAGGCCAGGCGCATGCGCACGCCGAGCCCTGGGGTCACCCCCAGCGCCTTGGCCTCTTCCATCACCAGCGGCAGTTCCGAAGGCTTCTCGATCACGATGAAGGTCTGCATGCCGAGCTTGCGGCCGATCAGCGCAAGGCGGATGTATTCGCGGTCCTTGTAACCGTTGCACACGATCAGCCCGCCCGGCCGTGACAGCGCCAGCACCGCCATCAGTTCCGGCTTGCTGCCCGCTTCCAGGCCGAAGCCGTCGCCATGGTGCGAGGCCAGCGTGCCGGCGACGCCCGCGTGCTGGTTGACCTTGATCGGGTACACGGCCGTGTAGCCGCCCGGGTAATCCCATTCTGATTGCGCCTGGGCGAAGGCCGCCTGCAGCTTGCGCAGGCGATCGCCGAGGATGTCGGGAAAGCGCACCAGCACCGGCAGGTTGCCGCCCTGCGCCAGCGACGTGTCTACCGCGTCGGCCAGGATGATGGACGGCCCCTCCGCGCCCTTGGGCCGCACGACGATGCGGCCGGCCTCGTCCACGTCGAAATAGCCCTCGGCCCAGTGCGGGATCGAATAGGTCTTGCGGGCGTGGTCGATCGACCAGGCAGTCATGGGCGGATCCGGGGCGAACAGGTGGACATTGTAGAGCGTGCGATGCGTCGTCGCGGCCGGCGTTCATGCAACGGGTTCGCAACCGCGCTTCGCTACAATCCGCATCCCGCTCCGGCGCTGGCTTTCATCGCACGCCCAGGCGCATCCCCACAGGCCGACCGATGACCGAACCACGCTGGCACTACGAACCCTTCGAACCCACCGGCTCGGCGATCGGTTTCCGCATCACCGGCAAGCTCGACGAGGTGCAATCCCCGTTCCAGAAGATCGAGATCTTCGGCTCCACCGACTGGGGCAACCTCATGCTGATCGACGGCGCGATGATGCTGACCGCGCGCGACAACTTCCTGTACCACGAGATGATCGCGCATCCGGCACTGTTCACCCACGCCGACCCGCAGCGCGTGGTGATCATCGGCGGCGGCGATTGCGGCACCCTGCGCGAGGTGCTCAAGCATCCGGGCGTGCGCAGCGCCACCCAGTGCGACATCGACGAGCAGGTCACGCGCATGGCGGAGAAATATTTTCCCGAGCTGTGCGAATCCAACGGCGACCCGCGCGCGGAGCTGCTGTTCGACGATGGCATCGCCTACATGGCCAACTGCGAACCGGGCAGCGTGGACGTGGTGATCGTGGATTCCACCGACCCGGTCGGCCCGGCCGAGGGCCTGTTCAACGCCGCGTTCTTCGCCAGCTGTCATCGCGCGCTGAAGGACGACGGCATCCTGGTGCAGCAGTCCGAATCGCCATTGATGCAACTGGAACTGATCAAGGCCATGCGCGCGGAAATGGGCAAGGCCGGCTTCGCCAGCTTCCAGACCATCCCGTTTCCGCAGCCCTGCTACCCGACCGGGTGGTGGAGCTGCACGATGGCGAAGAAAGCCGCCGGCGCGGGTTTCGGATTCCGCGAGGACGACGCGCGCAACAAAGCGTTCGACACGAAGTACTACACCGCCGACATCCACAAGGGCGCGGCTTCGCCGATCCCGTTCGTGGCGGCGGCGCTGGGCGGTTCTTGACCCGCCAATCCTGAAGGACCGTCCCCAAGGCCCGCGCCTACCGCGCGTGGGCGAAGAGGTACTTCTGCACATCCGGGTTGCCCTTGCGCCACATCACCGTGTCCAGGAAGTAGTGGTGCACGTTGATGAAGATCCAGAACAGGAAGAGGAAAAGCCCGGTTCCGAACAGCGCGTGATCGTAGGGAACGTGCCGGTTGAGGTAGCGCGGCAGCCACCAGAAGCCGAGGTAACCCAGGCCCAGGCCGATTGCGTAAAAGCCCGCCATGCGCAACTCGGGCAACATCTCATGCGGATGGATGGCGTGAATGCGGTTGCGCTCGTAGCGCCAGACCACCGCCAGGTACTGCAGCGAGTGGAACAGCGGGACCCAAAGCACCAGCACCGGATCGCGGATCAGCAGCCATACGTAGCCGCTGGCCGCGTACGCCAGCAGCCCGTTCCAGGCGATGGCGTCGCCACGCCGCTGTTTCCGCAGCAGGCGCCAGGCCAAGTCCAGGCCGCAGCCGATCGCGACCACGCAGGCCAGCCAGGCCAGCGGCGCGGGAATGGCGATGAACGCGTACTCGACACCCCAGTAGCTGCTCGCTACGCCGCCGAGCATGCGATTGAGCAGCAGCCATGAAAGCAACCAGACGGCGTAGGCGTTGCGCAGCAGTGCGCGCTTCTCGGCATCGGTAAACCAGGCCTGCTTGAACGCGGCATCCACCACCGCCATGCCGTAGCCCTGCTTGACGTAGTGCCATCCGACCAGGAAGAACATCAGATTGGTCATCAGACCGAGCGCGCGCGGCTGCCTTGCGGCGACGGCCCAGGCCATGACGGCAACCAGGACCACCGGCGCCACCACGCCGCAAAGCCAGTAACGCAGGCGCAGGTCGGGCGGATAGCTGGTCAACTTCGCACCGAACTCGCGGTAGAACAGTTGGTACGAATGCATGAAGTGCGGATTGTTGATGACGTGGGCCAGCGCCAGCGTGGTGCCGGCGGACCAGGCCCTTGCCCAGGCGGCATCGCCCATCGCCCAGCGAAGCGCGAGCAGCGCCAGCAGCGATCCGCCCCCCAACAGCAGGAAATCGGACACGGGCCCGTTGAGGTACCGGCGCGCAGCTGCCTTGTCGGGGGCAGCGGATCGCAGGATCGTGGACATCAATCGCCGAAGGGGAGAGCCCGGCTGGAGTGCGGCCACGCGATAGGTACCGACTCGTGTCCTTCAACCCGAAGCATCGGCGCGGTCACAGCGCATCCCCATCCAACTCCCCCGTGCGGATTCGCACCACCCGCTCCAGGTCCCAGACGAAGATCTTGCCGTCGCCGATCTTGCCGGTGCCGGCGGTTTTCATGATCGCCTCGACCACGGCGTCGACCTGGTCGTCGGTAATCGCGACCTCCAGCTTGATCTTGGGCAGGAAATCGACCACGTATTCCGCGCCGCGATAGAGCTCGGTATGGCCCTTCTGGCGGCCGAACCCCTTCACCTCGGTGGCGGTGATGCCGGCCACGCCGGCCTCGGCCAGCGCCTCGCGCACGTCATCGAGCTTGAACGGCTTGATGATGGCCATGACCATCTTCATGGGTCTGTCTCCTGCGTGGACCGGAACGCCGGGCCAGCATAAACGCTGACCGCCAGGGATTTTCGGATTTTTCCTAGGCCCCGACGCGGCATCGCCCGAGGGACGCGGCCCCGGCGCATACGCGAGGCTATGCCAAAGCCACTGCGATAGGATGACGCCATGATCGACCTGAGCCATATCGACGACCTCGCCCGCCGCCTGAGCAACCTGGTGCCGCCGGGCATGCGCGAAGGACGCGAGGAACTGCAGCAGAACTTCAAGGCCGTGCTCCAGGGCGGCCTGTCGAAGCTCGACCTGGTCACGCGCGAGGAATTCGACGTGCAGCGCGCGGTGCTGCTGCGCACGCGCGAGAAGCTCGAGCAACTGCAGCGCACGGTCGAGGCGCTCGAAGCGCAGCTCGGCGCCCAGCCGCCACAGCACTGACGCCGCCGCCATGGGTCTTGCGCTGGTGCACAGCCGTGCACGCGCCGGCGTGCGCGCGCCTGCGGTCACGGTGGAAGTGCACCTGGCCGGTGGACTGCCGCGGATGAATATCGTCGGCCTGCCCGAGGCGGCGGTACGCGAGGCCAAGGACCGGGTACGGTCTGCGATCGTTTGCGCGCAGTTCGAGTTTCCGGCCCGGGTCATCACCGTCAACCTGGCCCCGGCCGACCTGCCCAAGGACGGAGGCCGCTTCGACCTGCCCATCGCCTTGGGCGTGCTGGCCGCGAGCGGGCAGATCCCGCTCGAGGCATTGGCACGGTTCGAGTTCGTGGGCGAACTGGGCCTGACCGGCGAGTTGCGCCTTGTCGACGGCGCTTTGCCGGCTGCGCTCGAAGCCGCAAAGGCCGGTCGTACGCTGGTGGTGCCCGCACCCAACGGTGCCGAAGCCGCGCTCTCGCGCGACGGCGAGGTGCTGACCGCCCGCACCCTGCTGGAAGTCTGTGCCGCGCTCGTCGGCAGCCGTGCACTGCCGCACGCCGTCGCGCCCGCACCGGTGACTCCGCGCGGCCCCGACCTGGACGAAGTCCGTGGCCAGGCGCATGCACGACGCGCGCTCGAGATCGCCGCTGCCGGCAATCACCATCTGCTGCTGATCGGGCCACCCGGGTGCGGCAAGACACTCCTTGCCTCGCGCCTGCCCGGCATCCTGCCGCAGGCCGGCGAAGCCGAAGCGCTGGAAGCCGCGGCCATCGCTTCGGTCAGCGGTCGCGGCCTGGACCCGTCGCGCTGGCTGGAACGTCCCTATCGCGCACCCCACCACACCGCCAGCGCGGTCGCCCTGGTCGGTGGCGGCGCATTGCCGCGTCCGGGCGAGATCTCTCTGGCCCACCACGGCGTGCTGTTCCTGGACGAATTGCCCGAGTGGGACCGTCGCGCGCTGGAGGTGCTGCGCGAGCCGCTGGAATCGGGCGTGGTGACGATTTCGAGGGCGGCGCGGCAATGCGAGTTCCCGGCGCGGTTCCAGCTGGTGGCCGCCATGAATCCATGCCCCTGCGGCTGGGCCGGCGACCCCTCCGGCCGCTGCCGCTGCAGCGGCGAAGCGATCCAGCGCTATCGCGCGCGGATTTCCGGTCCGTTGCTGGACCGGATCGATCTGCAGATCGAAGTGCCGCGTCTGCCGCCGGCGGATCTGCGCCCGGGCGGCGTGCCGGCGGAATCGAGCGCAACCGTGCGCACGCGGGTCGAAGCGGCACGCGCCCTGCAGCTCGTACGCGCGGGCAAGGCCAACGCGCAGCTCGGCCAGGCGGAAACGATGCTTACGTGCACCCTGTCAGAACACGACCAGCGCCTGCTCGAACAGGCGGTCGAAGCGATGCAGCTGTCGGCGCGTTCGATGCACCGAATCCTGCGCGTGGCACGCACCATCGCCGATCTCGCGGGCAGCGAATCCATCGTCACCGCGCACCTGACTGAAGCGATCGGCTACCGCCGGCTGGAGCGCGGGCCGGGCCGGCTTGCCGCCTAGCTGCTCGCGCCGTCGCGGTTCCGGCCCGCGGGGTTCGTCGTGTCGCCGGGGTCGGCAGCGCCCTTCATCACCGGCGCATCGATCGCCGCGGATGCAACGCCGTAACCGTGCAGTGCCTATGATGGAACGATCCCCCGCACGGCATCGCCCGCCACTCTGGACAGTCTGCACGCCATCGACCAGCGCCTGCTTGCCGGTGCGCTGCTGATCCTCGCCGGCATCGCCTCGTCGTTGCTGGCGCGCCGGTTCGGCGCGCCGTTGCTGCTGGTGTTCCTGGTCCTTGGCCTGCTGCTGGGCGTGGACGGCCCGGGCGGCATCCGTTACGACGATGCGCATCTCACCTACCTGGTCGGCGCGCTCGCGCTGGCCATGATCCTGTTCGACGGCGGCCTGCGCACGCAGGCACGTCAGGTCAGAGGCGCGGTGGCGCCGTCGCTGGTCCTCGCATCGGTGGGCGTGCTGTTGACCGCCGCGCTGACCGCGGTGGCAGCGCACTACCTGCTCGATCTGTCGCCGCTGCGCGCGTTGCTGCTCGGCACCGTGCTCGCCTCCACCGACGCCGCCGCGGTGTTCTTCCTGCTGCGCGCGGGCGGCCTGCACCTGGAGCGACGGACCGGCAGCACGCTGGAGATCGAATCGGGCGCCAACGATCCGGTCGCCGTGTTCCTGACCATCGCCCTGACCGGCTGGCTTGCGGGGACACAGGCCGGCGGCGTCGGATGGGTCGTGGTCCAGGTGGCGTGGGCGCTGGTGGGCGGCGTGCTGTTCGGCTACGTCGGCGGGCGCCTGATCGTGTCCGCGCTCAATCACCTGTCGCTGCCGTCGGGTCTGCATCCCTGGTTGGCGATGGCGGGGGCACTGAGCGTGTTCGCGCTCGCCAACCTGGTCTACGCCAGCGGTTATCTCGCCGTGTATCTGGCCGGCGTCGTGGTCGCCAACCGGCCGGTGCGTGCGCGCAGCGAAGTGATGTCGGTGCAGGACGCCGCGACCTGGTTCGCGCAGCTGACCATGTTCCTGCTGCTGGGCCTGCTCGCAACGCCCAGCCGCCTGGTGGACTATCTCTGGCCTTCGCTGGGCGTGGCGGCGTTCCTGATGTTCGTGGCGCGTCCGCTCGTCGTCGCGCTATGCCTGGCTCCGTTCCGCTATCGCCTCGGCGAAATCGGATTCATTTCGTGGGTGGGTCTGCGCGGTGCGGTGGGGATCTTCCTGGCATCCATTCCGCTGCTGGCGAAGCTGCCCAATGCATGGCTGTTCTTCAACGTCGCCTTCGTGGTGGTGCTGGTATCGCTGATCGTGCAGGGCTGGAGCCTGGCTCGCGCCGCGCACTGGTTCGGCGTCGCGGTGCCGCGCAACGATCCCGATACGCGCCGGATCCAGCTCGACCTGCCCGGACAGCTGGATTACGACATGGTCGGGTACCGGATCACGCCCGGCAGCGCCGTGCTGCGCGGCCATGCGTTGCCGGCCAGCGTGCGTCTGGCGATGGTGGTGCGGGAGGGCAAGGTCCTGTTGCCCGAAACGGTCGGGGCGCTCGCATCGCAGGACTACGCCTACTTCCTCGCTCCGACCGGGCAGGCGCGGCGCCTGGACTGGCTGTTCGCTGAAGGCCGCGACGCCAGCGATGCCGAACGGGACATGTTCGGCATGTTCCAGCTGCCGGGCGACGTGCCCCTGGGGGAACTGGCGAAGTTCTACGGCCTGCGGATCCCCGAGCACTATCTCGCGCGGACCGCGGCGGACCTGTTCGACGAGCGCTTCGACGAAGCGCCGCAGGTCGGCGACCGGCTTGCATTGGGACGCGCACTGATGGTGGTGCGTGAACTCAAGGACGATCAGGTGACCCGGGTCGGGCTGAAATTCACCAGCGTCGGCGAACAGCTGCTGACCGGCGGCCCGAAGCGCTGAGCATTCCGTCCACCGGCGAGGGACGCCAGGCGCAGGCGTCTGGCGTCCCGCACCGCCGCAATCAGGCCGCGACGCGCTCGGACTGGAACTGCTCCTCCTCGGTCGAACCGGTCAACGCCACCGTGGACGACTTGCCTCCCTGGATCGTCTGGGTGACCGCGTCGAAGTAGCCGGTGCCGACTTCGCGCTGGTGCTTGACCGCGGTGAAGCCGCGTTCGGCTGCGGCGAACTCGGCCTCCTGCAGTTCGACGAACGCGCTCATCTGGCGGCGCGCATAGCCGTGCGCCAGGTGGAACATGCCGTAGTTGAGGCTGTGGAAACCGGCCAGGGTGATGAACTGGAAGCGATAGCCCATCGCAGCGAGCTCGGTCTGGAACTTCGCGATCGTCGCGTCGTCGAGGTTCTTCTTCCAGTTGAAGCTGGGCGAGCAGTTGTAGGCCAGCAGCTTGCCGGGGTACTTCGCATGGATGGCCTCGGCGAACCTGCGGGCGAACTCGAGGTCGGGCTTGCCGGTCTCGCACCACACCAGGTCGGCGTACGGCGCGTAGGCCAGGCCGCGCGAGATCGCCTGGTCCAGGCCATTGCGGGTCTTGTAGAAACCCTCGACCGTGCGTTCGCCGGTGCAGAACGTGCGGTCGTTGGGATCGATGTCGCTGGTGAGCAGGTCGGCGGCCTCGGCGTCGGTCCGCGCCACGATCAGGGTCGGCACGCCCATCACGTCGGCGGCCAGGCGCGCGGCCGTGAGCTTTTCGATCGCCTCGCGCGTGGGCACCAGCACCTTGCCGCCCATGTGTCCGCACTTCTTGACCGAGGCGAGCTGGTCCTCGAAGTGCACGCCGGCCGCGCCGGCCTCGATCATCGCCTTCATCAGTTCGAAGGCGTTGAGCACGCCGCCGAAGCCGGCTTCGGCATCGGCCACGATCGGCTGCAGGTAATCGATGCTGTCGTCGCCCTCGGCATGGCTGAGCTGGTCGGCGCGCAGCAGGGTGTTGTTGATGCGCTTGACCACCTGCGGCACCGAGTTGGCCGGATACAGCGACTGGTCGGGATACATCTCGCCGGCCAGGTTGGCATCGGCGGCGACCTGCCAGCCGCTGAGATAGATCGCCTTCAATCCGGCCTTGACCTGCTGCATCGCCTGGTTGCCGGTGAGCGCGCCGAGCGCGTTGACGAAGGTCTCGCCGTGCAGCGACTTCCACAGCTTTTCCGCGCCCTGGCGGGCGATGGAATGCTCGACTGCGATCGTGCCGCGCAGCCGCACCACTTCCTCGGCGGAGTAGCTGCGGGTAACGCCGGCCCAGCGTGGGTTGTTGGTCCAGTCCATGCGCAGCTGTTCGGCGGTGGGGAGCGTGGTTTTCATGGCATGAATCCTTGGTTGGCACAGCGATGGGTTTGTAGGAGCGCCGCTTCGGCGCGACAACGACTCGGCTCCATCCGATTCCAAGGCCGCTGCGGCGGCCTGGGAGCAGTCGCGACGGCAGTGGTGTCGCGGCGCGGTCAATCGATGAGGTCGTACGCGGGCAGGGTGAGGAAGTCCTCGAGGGTGTCGCTCACGGTCAGCCGTTCGAGCAAGGCGATCGCCTGCGGCACCTGGTCCGCGCCGGGCATCGCCTCGCCGGCCAGCTTCGAAGGCAGGTTCAGCAGCGCGCGATCGAGGAGCACGCCATCGATCGGCGTGCCGTCGTCCAGCTGCAGGCTCCCGTGGTGGAGCCATTGCCATAGCTGGGTGCGCGCGATCTCCGCGGTCGCCGCGTCCTCCATCAGCCAGTGGATCGGGACGCAGCCGTTGCCCGCCAGCCACGCGGCCAGGTAGCGCACGCAGACCTCGATGTTGTTCTCGAAACCGGCGCGGGTGATCGTGCCCAGCGACGGGCGCAGCAGGTCGTCGCGGGTGACCGACACGTCCTCGCGCAGCACCGCGTGCTGGTTCGGTTGCGGCATGTGCGCATCGAACACCTCGCGCGCGATCGGGATCAGCGCCGGATGCGCGACCCAGGTGCCGTCATGACCCGCACCGACTTCGCGCAGCTTGTCGGCACGGACGCGTTCGAGCGCCGCCGCGTTCGCTTCCGGGTCGCCCGCGATCGGGATCTGCGCGGCCATTCCACCCATCGCGTGCGCGCCGCGACGGTGGCAGGTGCGCACCAGCAGTTCCGAGTACGCCTTGAGAAACGGCTGGGTCATCGTCACCTGCCCGCGTTCGGGCAGCACCCGGTCGCGGTGCGTGCGCAGGGTCTTGAGGTAGGAAAAGATGTAGTCCCAGCGCCCGCAGTTGAGCCCCACGATGCGGGTACGCAGCGCGTGCAGGATCTCGTCCATCTCGAACGCGGCCGGCAGCGTCTCGATCAGCACGGTCACCTTGATCTGCCCGGCCGGCAGCCCCAGCGCCGCTTCGATGTGCCCCAGCACGTCCTGCCACAGCGCCGCCTCTTCCATCGACTGCAGCTTGGGCAGGTAGAAGTACGGTCCGCGATCCTTCGCCGCGAGCGCATGCGCATTGTGGAAACAGAACAGACCCGCATCGAACAGCGCGCCGGACAGGCGCTCGCCATCGACCAGCACGTGCTTCTCGTCCAGGTGCCAGCCGCGCGGGCGCACGATCAGCACCGCCTGCTCGGCCTCCGGGCGCAGCGCGTAATGCCTGTTTGAAGCCGGCTTGTTTGAAGCCGGCTTGCCCGCCTCGCTGGCGAAGGTGAGGGTTCCGGCGATGGCCTCGCGCAGCGCCTGCTGGCCGGCGACGAGGTTGGCCCAGGTCGGCGAGGTCGAATCCTCGAAGTCGGCCATGTAGCAGTTGGCGCCGGAGTTGAGCGCGTTGATGACCATCTTCGGGTCGACCGGCCCGGTGATCTCGACCCGGCGGTCCTGCAGCGCGGCCGGGATCGGGGCCACCCGCCACTCGCCCGCGCGGATGGCGGCGGTGTCGGCCCGGAAGTCGGGCAGCGCGCCGGCATCGAACGCCTGCTGCCGGCGACGGCGCTCGGCCAGCAGCTCACGCCGCCTGGCGTCGAAGGCCTGGTGCAGCGCGGCGAGGAAGCCGGTCGCGGCCGGGGTCAGGAGCGCAGCCTGGTCCGGGGCGATTCCCGAGACGGTGACCTGTGGCGCGGGCGTTTGCAGGACTGCCGACATTCCGTGCTGCTCCGTATTGTTGCGGAGCAGCACCATCCTCCCCAATGACAGTATTTGACAAGACAGAGTTATCAATACATATCATCAATTTACCAAATACAAACTGCTTAACATGGCCAAATCGCCCTCCCAGCCCCGTTTTTCCTACAAGGGGAGCCGTCTCAAGCCGCTGCGGGCGTTCTGCCAGGTGGCCCGCCTGGGGTCGGTTTCACGCGCGGCCGAGGCGCTGTACCTGAGCCAGCCGGCCGTGACTCTGCAGCTGCAGGCGCTGGAACGCGAGGTCGGCCAGCGACTGCTGGAACGCAACGGGCGGCGCCTGGCCCTGACCCGCGAGGGCGAAATCCTGTACGAGCTGGCGCGGCCGCTGGTCGAGGGCATGGACGGGCTGGAAGCCACGTTTCGCGAGCGCCTGCAGGGGCTCGACGCCGGCGATCTCAACGTCGCCGCCGGCAGCTCGACCATCCTCTACCTGCTGCCGCAGATCGTGGCCCGCTTCCGCCAGGCCCATGCCGACGTGCGCCTGTCGCTGCACAACGTCACCGGCGCGGGCGGCCTGGACCTGCTGCGCTCGGACGCGGTCGACCTGGCGGTGGGGTCGATGCTCGACGTCCCCAGCGATCTCGACTACCTGCCGGTCTATCGCTTCGAGCCGATGCTGATCATGCCGCCGGGGCATCCACTGGCGGACAAGGCGGAGATCGCGCTCGCCGACCTGTCGCCCTATGGCCTGATCCTGCCGCCGCAGCGCCTGACTACCTACCGGATGGTCGACCTGGTGTTCCAGCAGGCGCGCGTGCCCTACACCGTTGCGCTGGAAGTGGGCGGCTGGGAGGTGATCAAACAGTACGTCGCCATGGGCATGGGCATCTCCATCGTCACCGCGATCTGCCTGACCGAGGCCGATCGCGCGCGGCTGGTGTCGCGTTCGCTGGCGAATTTCTTCCCCGCCCGCAGCTACGGCGTGGTGATGCGCAAGGGCAAGTTCCTCTCGCCGCAGGCGCGCGCATTCGTCTCGCTGATCAAACCCGAGCTGTTCACCCCGCGCGATGCCTATGCCGGTGGTCCGTCGGAACGCTGAGGCGCCGCACTGAAGCACGGCCACGGCCGCTCAGGCGTCCGCGTTGCGTTGTTGGATGGAACAGGGGGATCACCGATGAAGAACCACAATCCGGCCGGCGGCCACATCAGGTTCGCCAGCCTTACGCAACGGCTGCTGTCAGGCGTAGTCCTGCTGACGCTGGCTGCACTGATCTGGCTCGCGTGGAGCGGGCGCTACGACCGCGAAGTCAACCGGCTGGCGGCCTGGATCAGCCAGCAATACCACGCGATCGTTCGCTGAGTACCCGGATCGCCGCCCTTATGGGCAGCGATCCGCGCGCAGTTCGCAGAAGCGGTAGCGCAGGGCCAGGCCGAAGTTGCGGCCCTCGTAGCGACCGAACTCGTTGAGCCGTTCGCTGTAGCCCGCGCGCGCCACCAGCTGCCAGCGGGTGAAGATGCCCAGGGTCAGCTCCGCGCTGACGTCGCTGGCGCGCTTCCAGCTGTCGAAGGTGTCGTCGCGCTGCACGCCCACCGCGGCGGCCAGATACAGGCCGGCTTCCTCCGAGAGCTTGATGTAGCTCGACGCCATCGGCGCCAGCCGCACGTAACGGTCGGGACTGTAGTAGCCGTTGCCGGTATCGCGGGAATTGCCCTGCCACTCCAGCTGCGCGCCCAGATCCAGATTGGCGCGCGGGCCGCGATGGAACGCGCGACGGTATTCGGCGTCCAGCGTATGGCGGCGGTTGCCGTCGTTGAAGTCGTCGAAACCCAGGCGCGTGGTGACCGCGTCGCGCAGGCTGGGCTGCCATTGCAGGTTGGCGGCGGCCCCCGTGCGCATCACGCCGAGCGAAAGCGCGCGCGGCGAGGCCGCGACACGATCGCGATCCACCGACAGCGCGTACCCGAAGGTATCGCTGGCCTGGTGGCTCAGGGCCAGCTGGCCGATGGTGTCGTCGTCGTCGAAGCCGTTGTCGCCGTCCAGCGCCGAACGCCCCAGCCACAGATCCACGGCCACGTCCGGCGTGGCCGAATAGCGCACACCGACCTGGGCACGGGTCTCGTCCAGCGAATCGCCGCCATTGACCGGCGCGAACGGGCCGGTCACCGGCGCGGAATGGTCGCGCCTGGCACCGGCGGCCATCACCCGCCAGGCATCGGACAGACGCAGGCTCCCTTCCAGGCCGACGCTGCGGATCTCGATGTCATCCGAATCCTCGTACACCGAGGCCGGCAGCCCGACCGACGAGAACAGCGGAAGCCGGACCGACTTGGTCAGCGACCGGCTGTCGGGCCCATCGGGCTGCAGACGGCGCACGGTCTCGAGCGGCGGCAGCGCGGATTCCGGCCGATGCCCCAGACGTTCGGCCAGCGCCTGGGTCCAGGCGTAGTCGTATTCGTCCGGCGCGGCTTCGTACAGGGGCGTGTTGAGTGCGAGCGCGGCGTCGCGACGCCCGGCCCAGGCCATCACCCGTGCCCGCACGGCGCGCGCGTCGTCGTCGTCGGCGCCCAGTGCATCGAGCGCCTCGATCGCCGCGGCGTAATCGCCGTTCCAGGACAGGTAACGCGCACGGTCCAGCCGCGCCGCGCGGTCGTCGGGATAGGCCGCAAGGTGCTGGTCCATCAGCCGCAATGCTTCGGTGGTGCGCCCGGCCCATGCGGCCTCGCGCGCCTGCTGCGCGATGTCGGCTTCCTGCGCGCCGGCGGGCGCCAGGCACAGGGCCAGTGCACAGGCGGTTGCGGAAACCAGAATGCGCCGGCGGAACGGGCTGCGTTGGAGCTGGCTTACTTGCGCCATTTGCGGTTCCCCGTGATCCACAGATCGATTGCGAAGCGGCTGATGGTGATGGTGTCGGCCAGGATCATCGCGTAGCGCACCGGGGTCATTACGATGCCCTTGAGCACCATCTCCAGGCGGCGACCCGTGCCGACCGTGAACAGCACGGCCAGCGACACGATGACCTCGGCGATGAGCGTCACCGCCAACGGTTCCCACATCCGCAGGATGGTCATGACGATCAGCGCGGTGGGAAAACCGATCTTCTCGATCGCCGACAGCAGCATCGCCCAGCCCACCGGACGGCCGTATTCCTTCGTGTACTGGTCGCCGAACGGCTGCCGGTACTGCTCCTTGATCAGCCGCAGCTCCTCGATCCCGCGCTGCTTGTCCTTGCGCCTCTTGCGCCAGCGCTTGAACGACTTGAACGGCGAGCGCAGCAGCGGATCGAAGTAGTAGCAGCTCTGCAGGAACGAGGACGACCACAGGTAGACCTGGCGCGGCAGCCGCTGCACTTCCGGCTCTTCCGAGCGGGCCTGCACGTCCTGCAGCTGGATGTTGCGGTAGCCCTCGTTGTTGAGGGCGAAGCCAATGAAGATGTCTTCGGAGTTGGTCAGGTCATCGCCGAAGATCGGTTCGTACCGATCGAACAGGTCCTTGATGTACTTGCGGCGATAGGCCACCGCGCAGCCCACCGGGTTGGTGATGCTGCCGAAGAACACCATCTGGCCCTTGTAGACGAACCTCTGCAGGAACATGTACAGGCATTCGCGGTAGGCGTTGGTGATCCACCACCACAACGAATGCAGCAGGCCGCGACGGCGGTGCGGGTCGTCGTAGGTCGGCGCGCCGTGCCAGCGCTGGAACTCCTCGCTCTGCGCCAGCTCGTGCCGGTCCTTCGGCCGCATCGGCAGCACGACGCCGCAGGCGCTGGCGATGCCGATGCCCTGGTAGAGCTCCTGCACGCAGCGCTCGATGTAGTCGGGCGATTCGAGGAAGGTGTCGCCGTCGAGGATGAACTCGACGTCGGAATCGAATTCGCGCGCCTGGCGCTTGATCGTGGGCGTCTTGCCGATGGACGAGTTGCGCTCGATCACGACCAGGTCCAGGCCTGCGGCCTGCGCGTATTCGCGCGCACGCGGCACCGTCTGGTCCTTGGAGCCGTCCTCGACCAGGATGATCTGGCGCGGGCGCACCGTCTGGCGCGCGAGCGACGCCAGGCAGTGGATGATGTTGTCTTCTTCCTTGTACGCAGGCACGACAACATCCACCACCGCCGTCCGCCAGTCCTCGGCGGGCGTCGGGATGGTCTTGTCGGGCCCGCGCAGCAGGCCGATCGCGCTAAGCAGCGCGTTCGGACTTAGTACGAACCAGGGTGCAGTGGCCATCTTTTTCCCCCGCCATGTTGCGGCGTTCTGTGGCGATCAAATCGTCGATCGTGTCTTCAAGCTTGTGGCGGTGATGGAACCCGGTGAGCGTGCGCAGCCGCGCCAGGTCGGGACGACGACGACGGATGTCTTCGAAATCTTCGCCATAGGCTTCGCGCAGCGGTACGTCCTTGATCACCGAGTTGCTTTGTGCGCGCTCGATCACCAGCTTGGCCAGGTCACGAATGCTGATCTCGCGGTCGTTGCCGACGTTGGCGGTGACCGTCTGCCGGCCGGCGTGGGTGGCCAGCGAATCGAGCGCGACCACGGTATCACGCACGTCGCAGAACGAGCGGGTCTGCAAGCCACCACCGAACACGGTGATCGGCTCGTTGCGCACCGCCTGGGCGACGAAGCGCGGCACGACCATGCCGTAACGCCCGACCTGGCGTGGACCGATGGTGTTGAAGAAGCGCGACACGACCGCGGGGATGCCGAAGCGCTGCGCATAGGACAGGCCCAGCGCCTCGTCGGCGATCTTGCTGACCGAATAGCCCCAGCGCGTGCCCGCGCGAGTGCTGACGGTCAGGTCCTGGTCTTCGTGCAGGATGTGTTCGTCGTTGTGGCCGTACACCTCGGAACTCGAGGCGATGACCACCTGCGGCTTCCAGCCACCGTCATGGGCGGCGCGCAGCAGGCGCTCGGTACCGGCGATGTTGGTCGCCAGGACCTTGGTCGGCTCGGCGATGACGCGATACACGCCCACGACCGCAGCCAGGTGATAGACACGGTCCGCCCAGCCCACGACGTGGCCCAGGCGGTCCCAGGTCAGCACGTCGGCCTGTTCGAACCGGAACAGCGGATTGTCTTCGTGCGCGATCAGGTTGGCGCGCACGCCAGTGGACAGGTCGTCCACGACCATGACCTGGTCGCCACGCGCCAGATGGAGGTCCACCAGGTGTGAACCGATGAAACCGGCGCCGCCGGTAATCAGGATATGCATTGCGCCCCCAAGGAAGGTGTGCCCGGGTCGCAGCGCGACCGGCCCGAGCAATGACGCAAGCTTTGTGCCAATCCGGTCACAGTCCCTGGATGGGCACATGGGCGCGGCCCGCGGCGGGCAGTCGCCTGGACCGCGAACCGGGGTTCTGCCGGGCGCTTGCGGGTGAACTGGGTCACAAATTGACCCTGGGCGACTAACGCTCGACCGCGATCTCGACGTTCCGGGCATCGACCCGGCCGTGGTCGTCGACCACCGAGAGCTTGAACCGCCCCTCGCGTTCAGGAATCCACTGGGCACTGCCGCCGCGCGTGGTCGTGGCGATATAGCTATTGCCGGCGAACCAGAACGCCCGCGACACGTCGGCATCGAGCGTGGCCCGCAACTCGATTGCCGATTCCCGCGGTCGCGAGAGCCGCAGCACGTAGCGCGTCGCGCGCAGCGGCGACTGGATACGCGGGGCGTCGCCGACGCCGACGTCGGCCACATCGGCGCAGTCCGCATTGACCGGCGGCGCACGGCGCGGAATGCCGGCCTGGGCGAAGGCCTGCATCAGGTCCGATGGCCAGAACTCGAACACCTGCATGCGCATCCGCGCCGGATCGAACGGGCCGCAGGCGGCCTGGCCGGTGACGCTGTCGACCGCGATCGCGCGGTGCACGGTGCTGGTGCGGATCGGCGACTTGCCCGGGATGAACCAGGTCCAGCCGCGCTGCGGGCACCAGGCATTCGGCAGGTCGCCGCTGGCCCGGCACACCTCGACCCGCTTCAGGTTCAGCGGCCAGCGTCGCGGCGGCTCGGCCAAGTCCACCCGCGCGGCGCGCAGCCCGTCGACGATCGAGAAGAACAGCGGCGCGGCCATGTCCACGCCGACCAGGGCCGGGTTCGGCGCGCCGTCGAAATTGCCCAGCCACACCGCCAGCACGTAAGGGCCGACCACGCCCACGCTCCAGGCGTCGCGGAATCCCCAGGAGGTTCCGGTCTTCCACGCGATCGGCTGCTCGCGCAGGCCGCTGGTCGCATGCGCGTCGGGGCGAGGACCGCGCCGCAGCATGTCGCGCACGATGTAGGCCGCCTCGGCGCTGAGCAGCGCGGTGCCGCCTGCCTGCGGATCTTCCTTGCGCAGGCGCAATGGCTTGAGCAGGCCGTCGTTGCCGAGCATGGCGTACAGCCGCGCGAGTTCTTCCATGGTCACCTCGCCGCCACCGAGCACCAGCGCAAGGCCGTAATGGCCCTCGCTGGCCATGCGCGCGATGCCGGCGTCGCGCAGGAACTGGTAGAAGCCGGGTTGCTGCAGCTGGGCGGCGACCGTCACCGCGGGGATGTTGCGGCTGCGCACCAGCGCGTCGGCCGCCGTGACCGGGCCGAGGAAGCGGCCATCGAAGTTCTCCGGCGTATACGGGCCGAATGCGCTGGGTACGTCGCGCAGCACCGTGGCCGGGTGCAGCACCCCTTGGTCCAGGGCGAGTGCATAGATGAAAGGCTTCAGCGTGGAACCCGGCGAGCGCTTGCCCGCCGCGCCGTTCACCTGGCCGTGGAGACTGTCGTCGAAGTAGTTGGCCGAGCCGACCAGCGCGCGCACGCCCATGTCGCGCGTGTCCACCAGCATCGCCACGGCATTGCGCACGCCGCGCGTGCGCGCGCGCTGGATATGGCTGCGCACGCGGCTTTCCAGCAGGCGCTGCAGGCGCAGGTCCAGGGTCGTATCGATGCGCGGGCCGGCCTGCGGGTGCAGGAAGCGCTCGCCCAGCACCTGCTCCACGAAATGCGGCGCAGCGAACGGCAGGCCGCGCGGCGTGCGCAGTGTGATCGGCAGGGCCATCGACGCGTCCTGGGCGGCGTCGCTGGCGTGCTTCGTCTTCCAGCGCGCATACAGCCGGGCCCGCGCGGCGGCCAGGCCGGCTCCGGCATAGCTGTCGCCGCGTTCGGCATCGCGTCGCAGCCGCCCGCGCCGGGTCGGCGCCTGCGGCATCACCGCCAGCGTCAGCGCCTCGGGCAGGGTCAGGGCGGCGGCGGGCTTGTCGAAATAGATCAGGCTGGCCGCGCCCACGCCCTCGATGTTGCCGCCGTACGGCGCCAGGTTGAGGTAGGCCTCGAGGATGTCGTCCTTCGAGTAGCCGGCCTCCAGCTGCAACGCCCGCGCGATCTGCACCAGCTTGCCGCCTGGCGAGCGGGTCTGCAGCCTCCAGCGCAGGCGCGCCAGCTGCATGGTGATGGTCGAGCCGCCCACGCGCGCGCCGCCGCCGGCATACGTGGTCCACGCCGCGCGCAGCAGGCTGGCCGGATTCACGCCCGGATGCCGGTAGAACCACGCGTCCTCGTGCAGCAGCACCGCATCGCGCAACGTCTGCGGCATCTCCTGCAAAGGCAGCCACAGCCGATAGCGCTGGTCGTCGGCCAGCACCAGACGCAGCAGCCGCCCATTGGCATCGTAGACAGCGGTGGACTGCGGCTGCGCATCGGAGAGCGGGGGCCGCGGCCAAAGGCGCACGGCCGCCAGCATGAGCAGCAGTGCGCCGGCCACCACGACAGTGATGCGCAGCCACCGCCTCCAGCGCGGAGGGCGGCCGGTGCGACGATCAGGCGTGGCGACGGAAGCGGGGTTTGACACCCGCGAATCTTAGGCGCAGCCCCGGACTTGCGTCCGCTGGGCGACGCGGGCATCCGGCGCATCGGCGGCCAGGCCCGAGATGGCCGCGCAATCAATCACTTATGAGTTATTTTCACTCATCGCCAAGTCCTTTTTGCTCAGCGCCGAGTGTTTTTGTCTCAACGCGGAGTGATTTTTGCTCACCGCCAAGTGTTTTCTACTCACCGCTGACTAAGTTTCACTCACGGGTGAGCAGTTTCCATTCACCGCCGGGTAAAAACTGGTCAACGTTGAATGCCAGAGAGTCACCCATCACTGGCAATCACTCACGCATGAATGGTGGGTGGTCACGGATGCGTGTGAATTGGTTGGCGATGAGTGGCAGAGACTCGACGGGCCAGCGAACCTGACCTCGTTGCCCGTTAGAAGTCCCTACCCAATAGCTTGCAGGAATCGCACCGCCTGGCCGGGTCAAGCTGCCGAGTCTGCGGCACTTGTGACGCGGACTGCGGTGCGGCCGCGGTTGGCTCAGCAGGAACGGGCTGCATCTGGGCTACTGGCTGCGCAGGCGATGCTTGGGGCTGGGACTGCCCTTCAGGCACATATATCGCGAGCGCAGTTCCCGCCTTGTTGAAAACGGGCGCGCTGAAGCCGGTTGCAAAGGCGCTGTTGCCGTAGAACGTAGCTGAGCCTGTCCCGACCGACCCCGCGTACTCGTTACCCATGCCCTGCATCAGGACGCCATTGGCGCCCAGAGCTGCGGCCTCAGCCTTCAGACGCGCGATGACCTTGTCCGTCTTCTGTTGACGCGTGAACGCGCCTGAGGCGGCGCTTGACGCCTCCAGCATGGCGATCTGTTCGAACTGCACCGGTGGTTGCAAATACACCCTGACTTCCGACGGATCGATGGGGGCCCGCCGGGCGCCCACAAGAACGTGGGATGACTGACACGCGGTCAGCAAGCACAGCAACAGGCTGCAGAACAGAAGTCTTTTCACCGCTTTCCCCTTGAACGTGCGCGGTCGCCCCTCCGGCGCCAAAGTTCCACGCAAGTTCCAAGCCAACTCGGCGACTATTTTTTGGACACGCTACAAACTTCTATAAGCCTCCCGCTGCTGTTGCGGGATTTCTTGCTGTTGCGCAAGCAGCTGCGACTGCTGCTGGACCTGGCTTTGCTCTTCGGCACGCCGGTAGTGGTCCTCGGCAGGCTGGGCGAGCGCTTCCCTGGTCGCGATCTGAGCGCGGTTCGCATACGGATCGGGAGATGCGGTACCGCCCTCGCGAAAAAGAAACGCGATTTCGCCGCTTTGCCGAGTTGCGGTCGGCTCGTTGAAGACGACCTTGAGCGTATCGCGATCGTCGAAGCCTCTCTCTTTGGCCAATCCATAGAGGCTGGCCGCCAGCCGCTCGCTGTTTTCGTCCCAGCTCTTCCCGATCGCCGTTTCGGCTCTGGCCAGTTCGCTCCTGATCCTGCGATCAAGATCGTGATCGGGATGTTCCCGATCGCGCGGGTCGGTGGTACGCATGCCCTGCGTTTCAACAGGCGCCGGAAAAGCAGGCAGGTCGCCGCCGGGTGGTAGACCTGTCGGGATCTCGTTGGTCGGTCGCCGATCACCTTCGATCAGGCGCTGCCGATCGACTTCGTCGGAAACCGGCGCTGCCCGACGATCATGACCAGGAAGCGCTTCCGGCACCACGCGATTCTGCTGCTCTTGGCGCGCCACGGCTTGCTGGATCGCCGCCAGCGTGTCCGGGTCCGCGCGCCCGGTGATCGCAAGATCCTCCTGCTCCTGAAATCGTCTGACGGCCTCTTCCGTGTCGCGGTTGAATGTTTCGTCGACGCTGATTTCCCTACCGCGAGCAGCTCGAATGCCGAGAACGCGCAGGTTCGTCTGGAGCTCCCCCACTTCCGTGCCAGACTCACCGCGGCGCAAGGTGCCGTCGGCCATCGCGTCCTGTCCGGTGAGCGGTGCCACCCGCGCACCTGGCTGGACGCGCCCTGCCGCGAGCTCGGCCATGAACTCCGGCGTCAACTGCGCATACCAGGCGTCGAAACGGTTGTAGCGATCGGCGAGCCCGTTTTCCCCGCCGTTGATCGCCCGGGTTGCCGCAGACACGTCGTCGCGGTCAGCCTCCGGTACCTCGCCCTGCCAATAGGACACCGCGATGCGTGACGCATGATCCGGATCGGCAGCAAGATCCGGGCTTCCGACAAGATCCACTCCGATCGCATTGCCTCTCGTGCGGTAGTTATCTTCGCCCGTCAGCATGACGAAGCCGCGGCCTCGGTACAGATAACCGTCGCCCGCATCATCGTTGCCCATCCGCCCGCCGTACATGAGTCGCGCAAGCTCTTGCGGACGGCCCGCCAATGCTTCCAGTCGAGCGGATTCGAGCGCCTCGCGACCTTCTCGGAACGCGGACTGCACCGGGATCGCATCGATGCCCCTGGTGTATCGGAAGCTCTCTTCGAGTGTCGAGAGCCCGCCGGACTCATGGCTGACCTGGGCCATGAAGTTGGCCAGCTCATCACGCGAAGTAATGCCGGCATTCCGCGCGGCGTTCAACATTGCGATTTCGTTGGCGGTTGGCATTCCTATCTCCTTCCTTGATGTGCTGCCTAGATCTCCGCATCAGCGTCCGTTATTGCTGCGTCGAATGCCTTGATGGATACCGGGTCGATGTCGCTGCTCGTTGCCTTGCTTTGCTGCTGCTCGCCGTTGATGCGATCGAGCGTACTGTTAACCACGCCCTCCAGAAGCCAATCATCCACTTCTCTCGTATACACAAAACGGTACTCGCGCGCCCATAGTTCACGCGAGCCACCTTCGAATCTCAGCGAGAACTCGCCCGCCTTCACAGAGATATCCGCAAGCGGGTCGCCCATCGTTCCGCCGCATGAGCGGCACAGAATGGCATCTGGATTATCGACCGCCTTCTCCAGGGTCCCGCTTCCGGCGCTGCGCAGCAGCACGAGCGACCGCGGGGCGGATTCGTCCGCGCTCTTGTTCTCCACCGCCAGGAGAACATCGATGTCGCCGTCGGCATCCAGATCTCCCCGTCTCTCGATACGGATTACTGCGCCCTCTGGGACAAACGCGAAAATGTCGCTGCCTTGGACTTCTTCGGATGCTGATTGCGTCGTAGCACCCTGTGCTTCTGTCGGTGACATAGCGGGACTTTGGCCGACTGCCGCGGGATCGGTCTGAACTGCATCGCGCTTTGAAACACTGTCCGAGTGGGATATTTGCTCGGCGAAAGCGGGTTCCTGCCGTGAACAGGCTGCGCCGAGGGCCATCAGCGAAATCGCCAGCAAGGCGGCTGGAATCGACGCTATCCGTCTATGCATGCACCTACGTGCAGCTCCCACCTTCCCACGACGCATCTTCTTCCTGAAGTTCATGCAATCTCCTGAACGCTTGCAGCGAATGTGACGAAAAGACCGGCAAAAACGTACTCTGACCTCGTTTCCGAGCGACTGCAACTGTTCCGCTTCCCGACAATCGGATCAACCTCCGCCGGTTCTGATTGACGGAGGAGTCCATACCCGAATTGTTGGGCCTCAGCTTGCACCCTTTGCTTGCGGCTTATTCATGTTGCGCGACTGCCAGGCCGCCGCACTCCACGTGGGCGCGGCCTCGGTGATGAGTTGGAGGATTTCAGGCGGCAGGTCTTCCGAGCCGGTCAATTGACGGATGTCCAGGATGTCGTCGTTTCCGAAACCGGACGGGGCGCGCAGGGCCCATTGGATCGCCTCGTCGAGCGAGTCCACTTCGATGAGGTAGAAGCCTCCCACCAGTTCCTTCGACTCGGCGAACGGGCCGTCGACAACGTAGCGCCTGCCTTCCGCAACCGCGATGCGCGCCCCTTTCGCCGCGGGGTTGAGGCCCTCGGATGCGACCAGCACTCCGGCCCGATGCATCTCCTCGTTGAAGCGCATGTACGCCTTGAAGAGTTCTGCATCGAATTCGGGCTGCTGGCCGGTCGCCGTCGTCTCCCCACTCGACTGCGCCGTGATGATGAATCGCATGGCTGCTCTCCGGATATAGGTTTGTCTGGGTGTACGACGAGCGAGGACCAGTCAAGTCGACAGGACCACGACCTTTAAAAGCAGGCCGCGCCGGGCGTGCCTCCTTCCTGGGGCCTGACGCCTATCAAGCAGACCCGCGAAGCGGATTCGGCTTGACTGAGTCGTTACGCCGCGAGCGCATACGCTGCCAGCGCGAACGCCAGGCCCGCGGTGGTGGCGGCGACGATGGCAACGGATCTGGCAACCACCAACTCCCGACGAAGTGCGACGGTGCCCGTCTGCAGCGCCTCGATGTACTTTTGCGTGTTCTCGGCGAATGCCGTGAGCGCCTCTGCATTCTTGGTGATCGCGTCCGCGTTGGTGCGCGATGCCTGCTGAAGCTCCGCCACGGACGCCGCGAGATCCAGGGCCTGGTCCGTAGGCTTCTTGGCGAAGTACGGCGTGGCGAGGCGGATCACTTCGGGAATGAGGGGTACTGCAGTCGCGATCCAGGTGGCCATGTTTCCTCCTGCGGCCCAACGCGTGAGTTAAGCCGCGCTGCGTCGTGCAGGCTGCAGGCATGGCAAGCGCCTTCTGCCATGCCTGTGGCCGGAGCGAAGCGGCGTTGGCTTGAATGAATGGTTATGTGCCCAGCTCGCCAGATACATTTTCGGCGAGCTCTTTTGTGTTTTTCACAAACTCCGCCTCTAGATCAATGCCGCACTTGTTTGCAAGAACAATGATCGACCATAAGCAATCCGACAGTTCATGACCGAGTTTCGCTTTGCAGTCGTCAATATCCCGGATACCGGCGTTTGCCTGGATCAGTTTTGCCAGATCGCCTACGTCCCCTACGAAACCAAGCGCAAGTTCTTCCGTGGTCCAGACGCGCCCATACCTCTTGATCTCCAGCTGTTCGTAGAGCTCGTTTAGCTGTAGTGCGGACTTCTCAAGATCACTGAGTTTCATGTTGATTGCACATAACGCCGGTTCGACCCCTCCACGGGGCGTGGCGCACAGTGTACGGCGCCGCCTCGCGTTGCTACGAAAGCTCCGACGCTCGCGCGCTACGTGCCGCAAGATCGAACGCTTCCTGCGCGCTTCCCGATATGTCCGCCGCTGCGGCTGCCGCGCCGGCGAGGTGAACGGAATAGCTCATGGAATCGCAGCGACGGATGACGGCCAGGGTGATGGACGCCTGCGGATGCATGCGGTACAGCTCCCACTCGTCCCGCACATAGTGGTAGTCGCGCATCGGGTTGCGCCAGCCGTGATCACTTGGCAGCAGGGGCAGGTCGGGCAGCTCGGGTGGCGCAATCACCAGCGGCTCCTTCGAACGCCGGAGCGCGTGGCGGTGGGCGCTTCTGGATGGCATGCGGCTCTCACCCTTGGCTGCGTGCCACCCATCGTAGGGCCGGGCGTCGCACGGGCTGGGACTGCGGCCCCGGGAGTTGTCCCTGACACCTTTTCTAATGAAGCCAACCCAGCCTACGGACCTGATACCGTGCTCTGAACCACCTGGCCGCTTCATCGGGAGGATTTGTGCGAACGTTGACATCCTGCCTGATCGTGTCGACCAGCCTGTTACTGGGCTGCTCGGCGTCGACGAGCGATCCAGGCGCATCGTCGAAGCATGAACCAGTGGAAATGCGCGACCCTGCGTCGGGCTCGACCATGGCAGCTTTGCGCAATGCGCCAAGGATTCGCGTTTGCAGTGAGGACGAACTTCTCGGACACGTGCCCAACAGGCGTCAGATCGAAGCCAATCGCCGAGCCCCCACTCCGACCATTTCCTACGCGTACGGCACGGAGCGCGAGATTTGGGGCTTCGACGCCACCGTTCGGGTCGACCGCGATGGGCGCGTGGTCTGCCACAGCGGCAAGGATGGGTTCGACCGTCCCCAAGCCCTGACTCCGGAGCGCAACGCTGCGCTCGCAAGCCTGCGGTACGACCCGTTCCTGCGCGACGGTGCATCGGTTTCCGCCATTGTGAGCGAAGCAATCCGCGAGCAGGAGCTGCCGGAGTCCTATCGGCCGTTGCCGAACGCGCCCCTAGGCGAGGTAGGCATCACGTTGCAGAGAACCGGATGCTACGGAACCTGCCCCAGCTATACGGTCGATGTGCGCGGGGATGGCCTGGTTAACTATCGGGGCGATGGTTATGTCGACATTACGGGTGTCCATCGCTATCGCATTCCGCCAGCCGATGTCGCGCGCCTCGTCGACAGCCTGCGCAAGAAGGACCTCTGGTCGCTGCGCCCGGCCTACCACGCGGGTATCACGGACAATCCTACCTATCAGCTGACCCTGAAACTCGGCGATCAGGTCCATCGCATCGTGGACTACGTCGGCGAACGGGTGGGCATGCCGCACGTCGTATCCGAGTTCGAGGACGAGGTCGACAAGGTGTCCGGCGCAGAGGGTTTCGTCCATCTTTCCGAAGACGCCGTTGAGCGTCTGCAGCGCGAAGGCTTCCGATTCGATTCGAAGGAAGGTGCCGAGCTGCTGGCACGTGCGACCGCGAACGAGGAATCGCGCGACAACAAGGCGATCGTTCGCTTGGTCGAACTGGGAGCACCGATCGCTGCATCGCCCCAAGCGCGCACGGAGGGATGGCTTGCAAGGGGAACGCTACTCGAAGAGGCCCTGCAGAATCGACGCAGGAAGCTGGTCGACCTGCTGATCGCGGAGGGCGCGCTCGAGACGAATGGCAAGCCCGACCAGGCCAAGCTCGATGCCGCATTCCGTGCCGCGATCCAAGGCGGCAGCCTCGATCTCGTCCAGACCCTGTGGCGTGCGGGAGAACCCGATTTGCGCCCGGCGTTGTACTTCGACAACGAATCGGACGAGGCGCAAGGGGTCCGTCAGCGATCACCTGTGACCCTGTTGCTATCCCATTACGGCAGCGACGAGGACGAGACATGGGATGGCATGCAGATCGCGGCCTGGCTGGCATCGCGCGGCTGCGATCTCAAAGCCGCGGGCGCCGATGGGAAGACGCTGTTGCACATTGCCGCCAAGGCGGATGATGCCGAGTTCGTGCACTACCTGCTCAGCCAGGGCTTCGATGCGTCGACCCTCGGCGAATACGACCTGCCGGCACTGGGCAGCACCAGCAACGAGGACGTTGCGATGCTGCTGCTCGAAGCCGGGACGGACCTGTCGAAGATGGACGACCAGAGCGGAGAGTTCCTGCGCTATGCGAGGTCGAACCATTGGCAGCGGGTCGTGGAATGGCTGAGGAAACATCCTTCTCGTACGACGAGCAAGTAATCCCTCTTCGTCATACCCGTAGGGCGGGCTCAAGCCCGGCACGCCACGCGATGTACCGCCGAGTCGCCCTTTTTTGCGGATGGCCACGTGCCGTCTGCCGGGCGGCGGGCCATGCCCCCCTACGCTGGCCAGGTCACTGCGCTGAGGCGACGGACCCAGGAACGGGGCACGCCAAGAACGCTGTCAAAGTGTCAACTAGCGGCGCCAGCTCAGCTTGGTGCTGCACAAACAGGTACTCGTGAATGTCGGCAAGCGTCGCCGCCCGCGTTTGTTGAACATAAACAAAAAAGTCTTTGGCCGAGGTGAACTTCTTTGGCACATATTTGAAAGGAAAGTCCTGATCGGCTAGCGAAAGTTCTAACAATGCCTTTTCGAGGTGATCCATGGGAATCAGGTGGACGCCAGCCCGCGACGCATGGCGTTTGCCCCGTTCATCACCGTCGAGGACTGCGATCACATCGCTTGAACGCGCAAGGAAGCCGTCCTTTGCATTACGGGTCATGAGATCGACGACCTGAGTGCCACCACCGACATATATGACTTTGCAAGAGAAGAAGGACCGCGGGCACTTGTAGTTGATGAGGAAGTCTAGAAAAGCTGCCAGGACTGCATCTTCCGTCAGGATATAGCGGTCCCACCCCTTGAATCCGAATAGTCGTGCCTTGGCGTAGCTGTATGACGCGGGTAACGCACTCGCAGTATTGCCGTCGTTGTCGAGATAGAAAAGCTCTGTAGGCGCTAGCGTGCGCATGATCGCCAAGGAATGTGTCGTAAACAGCATCGTGCATTCGTAGCGCTCACAAAATTGCCTAAGCCACTGCGCGAGCTTAGCTTGGGCTGCGGAATCGAGGGACAGATCAATCTCGTCGATGACGATCAGCCGTGCTTCCGATTTGATGCTGCGATATAGATTAATAAGAAAGTGCTCGCCTGAACTTAGGTAGTCCTCACGGATATAGGTATTGTCTGGTTTGGCAATGGCGTAATACTTCTGACCTTTGACGACAACTTCTATTAACGTGTCGTATTGAGTCGAATCGTAAATCGCAGAAAGAAATTCGATCAGCTCTTCGGGGCGGCGCGCCATACCAAGCGCAAGTGTTCGGCGTATTTCATCATCCGCAGCGGCGGCGCTTTTGGCGAAGCTGAATCTCGCGCCGTGGGGAATTGGCAGCTCAACCGACACGGCGTCGCGGACGAGCGATGGAATTGGCTGGCGGCAATTGAGAGATCGCAATCCTTGATCGTATTCGAAGACGATAGGCGTACCGTCGACGGTGTAAATGATCTTGCTCTTGTCCGAGAAGATCCTGGGGGGCGCGGTTTTAACGAACGTATCGGCGTTGGAAAGGTTTCGAAGCGCCCGAACAAGCGTCGTCTTCCCGACGCCATTTCGCCCGACAAGACATAGGAGTCCAGCTTTCGTGAGATCAATCGTAAACTGCAACGCGTGGATGTGCTGCACGCGTTCGATGGAAATCTCCAAGCACTTCACTGTGCGGACCGATGCAGAAAGCTGTCGATGACCGTCGCGCCGAATTTGCGCCGGAGCTTTTCGAGATAGAGCGGATCGGCCGAGTGTATATGGCCGATGTAGCCACTCAGTTTTTGCAAAGCCTCGTCGGGCTCTGCATCAATGATGCGCATAAGGCGTGCGCGATCGGTTAGATAGAAATGCAGCTGAGTTTCTACTTTGTCACGAATCTCGCGATCCACCGTAATCCGGCCAGAAGGCAGGATGTTGAGCCCCAAGATCTTCACCTTGCGGCCAACGCGGAGCATGCGGCTCTTAGCTGTGTTGATCTGGAAGGTCGGACCTAATGCCTTGTCCAGCAATTGGGCAATTAGGCGCTCAATCCCATCGAGTTTGTCAGGACTCTGACCGGAGACGACGATGTCGTCGGCGTAGCGCGAGTAGATCAATTGACGATCACGGCAGACATCTTCGAGCATGTTGTCGAATGCAATGAGGCAGCTATTGCTTAGAAGCGGAGACGTAGAAAATCCGATGGCAAGTCTTTCATCGATCGTCGTCAGCTCAACAATACGGTCGATGAACTGAGGCAGGTCCTCTGCGGGCGTTGACGCTCGGGCGAGCGCATCGTGGACCATCTGTGAGGTAATGCTGTCGAAGAATTTCGCCAGATCAGTCTGAAAGAACGCTCGACTCTCGGCATGGACAGCTACGGCATCGGTCAGTGTGGCGCCTTTGCGGTAGGCAAAGCACACCCGTTCGTTGACCGGCAAATAGCCGAGGACGAAGACGTTGAGGAAGCTGTGAAAGGCGCGAAGGGTCTTGGACGGCTTATAAATAGTGCGAGTGCGCCAATCGACTCGTTGGAAATGCTTGTCAACGGGAAGGCGTAAGAAATCATCAAACGAATGGCGGCCGTGATGCATCATCTCGAAGAGGTATTCGAGAGAGCGTGCCTTCACCGAAACGGAAGGATCTGTCATGGTGGATATTGGAGCACAAACGAAATGCCCGACCCGGCACGAGGCCTTGAGGTCGGGCATACGTAAGTTGCTAAAGCGCCATAGAGGCCAGACTGTTGACCGGAGCTACTCCTAGTCGCTGGCATGACAACAGGCTAGCGCACGCCACACGCATTGACAAGCCAGGGTCGCCTTATGGCCGGACTCGGGTTTAGGAAGAACGGGAACTGGTTTACTTCTCCGGGTCATCTTGTATTGCTGACTTCGAAACTGTTGCCACCCGCGCCCTGCGCATAAACCCCCCGCTCGTACATCGCTTCCGCATACACCGGCGGCACGGCGAACTTGCCTGCGTTGCCAGCGCGGATTTTGTACTTGAACTCCTGCATGCCGCTGCCGACGTTGCCGTAGAGCAGGACGCGGTCCTCGCGTGGTTCGACGTGTTCGGGGATGAAGGTGGTGCCGGATAGCGCCAGGGTGGGCGCGACGGGTTCGTCGCCGCAGTCTTCGCAGTCGGTGTCGTTGGCGGGCGCAGGGGTCTGCATCACGGTCTCGAAACCACCCGGCAGCAGATCGACGATGGCGACGTCGCTGTAGGCGCGGTTGCCGAGCGCACGCACGCGCAGGCGCACGGTGACCTCAGTGCCGATGGCCACGCTGGTGACCGGCTTGCCGGCGGCGTCGAGGTATTCGCGCACCAGCTCGATGCCCTGGTCCTGGACCGCCGGCGGCGCTTTGCGGTCGAAGCCGTTCTGGGTCAGCGCGTACCAGGCGGTGGTGCCCTGCGCAGGCAGTACGCGCAGCGCGCGATCATTGGCATTGAACGTGCCCGCGCGTAGCTGGCCGGAGGCTTCGCCGATCACGCGCGCTTTGCCGGCGGCGTCGATGGCCTGCAGCCCCGGCAACGCGGCCGAAGCATTGCCACCGCGCGCTTCCATCGCCAGCAGGATGAGCGCTGACGACAGGGTGTTGTAGCGGTCGTTGCGCAGCGGTTCGAGCAGGCGCGCGATGGCGGTGCCGGTGATGCGCGACGCGAGCCGCGGGAAATGCTTCTGCAGCAGGTACACCGACCAGCCCTGGGCGATGTCGGCGTCGTAGTACTCGACGAAGCCGCGCGCCACGGCCGACGCCTTCGCGTTCGCGCGTTTCAGCGCGGCCTCGGCCAGCGGTGCCGCGGCGGCGTCCTGCTGCAGCAGCTGGTAGCTGGCGGCGATGAACAGCGCGGTGGCATCGTCCTGCTTCCAGGTCTTGGGATGGCTGGCCTCTAGCTGTTCGCGCACGGCGCTGAGCAGGTTGCCGGCGCTGCGGCCCTGGCGGACCAACAGGTACACCGCCATGGCGCGCGCACGCAGCTGCGGCAGCGTGGTCAGCGCGCGGTCGCCAGCCAGCGATTGCAGCCAGGCGTTCGCCGCATCCAGCGTATTCGACGGCACCGCGACGCCGCGCTCGCGCGCTTCGACCAGGTACAGCGCGCCGTAGGCCGACACGAACGGATCGACCTCGGGCGTGGAGCTCCAGCTGCCGAAGCCGCCTTCGCCGTTCTGCCGCGTGCGCAGCGCGTCCAGCGCGCGCGCGCTGCCCTGGGCGCCAGCCCCACGCAGCAGCCCGAACTCGGGATGCGAGGCGTCGACCAGCGCCGGGATGCCGGCGCTCACCAGCTGCTCGGTGCACAGGTGCGGATAGTCGGCCAGATACGCCGCGATTCCGTCGATCGCCACCAGCGGCGAGGACGATGCGGCGATCCGGCGCTTGGCCAGTTCCGGGAACATCGCGCGCAGCGGCTCGATCGCGTATGGCTTCGACGTGAAGCCGACGCGCAGGTCCTGGCGCAGGTGCACGGCCGGGCGGATCGAAACCTCGATCCTGCGCTGCGCGGCGTAGCGGCCAGACCTGGCGCTGATGCCGACGGCGAATGCACCAAGCCGCTGGCCCGCCCGCAGGCGCAGGCGTGCGGTGGCTTCGCGCCCCGGTGCGAGCTGCAGCGTGGCGTTCGCCGGGCCGACCAGGCTCAACCCCCGCGGCAACGACAGCGCCACGGTCACCGGCAGCGTCGCCTTGCCGCCGGCTACCGTGTTGGCGACGCCGATCGGCAGCTCGAACTCGTCGCCCGGCGCCAGGTGCGTGGGCAACGTGGGCGTGAGCACGAAGTCGCCGCGCGCGATCGCCGTGGTCTGGGCGATGCCTACGCGCGCGGGCGTCACCGCGATCGCGACCACGCGATAGCTGCCGTTGAAGTGGTCGGGCAGGCGGAAGCGCACGGTGCGTTCGCCGTCGATGTCCATCGGCCCGGACCACCAGACCGCCGGCTTCTCTGCCTTGCGCTTGAACGGGTTGAGGTTCTTCGCAAGATCGCCGCTGCCGTCGCCGCCCGGCGCGGAGCGGCCGACCAGGCGGCTGAACTCGGGCAGGATCAGGTCGAGGATCTGCGCGGTGTCCACCTGCAGCATCTTCTTGGCGAAGAAGGTGTCCAGCGGATCGGCCACCTTGTAGCGCGCGACCTGCAGGATGCCCTCGTCCACCGCAAACGCGACCACGCGCGCCTTGCCCTGGGTGGTGATGGTGAGCGGGACCTCGGCACCGGGTTTTGAAACCTTCGGCAGGCGGATCGACAGCGGCTGCTTGCGCGCGCTGCGGTCGATCCAGAACGGCGCCACGCCGTAGGACAGCGGGCTCATGAACACTTCGTCCGAATCCGGGTTGCGGACGAACTGCACGTTGACGTAGGCGTTGCCTTCCAGGCCCTCGGGCACGCGGATCTTCTGCACCGAGCTGTTGCTGTCCGCCTTGAACCAGGCGTGGGCATAGACCTTGTCGCGCTCGATCGTGATCAGTCCGGCGCCCGGATACGGGGCGCGCACGCTGATCTCGATCTCCTCGCCCGGCTTGTAGTTGTCCTTCGACAGCGACAGGGTCAGTTCCGCGTTGCGTTCCAGGTCGCGGGTCAGGTTGGCCTGCCCGGCCACGCTGTAATCGACCCGGTTGAGTGCGAGGCCCTTGCCATCGCGGATTTCCAGGCGCCAGTCGCCGGGCTTGTCGGTCGGCAGCGTGTAGCTGCGCGGTTTACCGGCGAAGTCGAACGCGGTTTCGCTGCGGTCGTCCAGGCGCAATTGCGAGACGTATTTGTAAAGCCCGGAGTTCTGCTTGGTCAGCACCGACACGTGGCGCCGCTCCACCAGCACCGCGCGCAGCCCCTGCGTCCGGATCGGTCTGGCATCCGGACCGATGGCCACCAGCTGCGCGCTGCGACGGCTGCCGCGCTTGACGTAGCCCAGCTCATCGTCGCGCTTGATGCCGATCAGATAGGGGTTGTCGGACACCAGCGTGGTCGCGCTGGCGGCCACGTTGCGGCCGCTGCCCGGCTCGAACGTGCGCACCAACAGGCTGAGCTGGTAGGTGGCGCGGTCGTACTTCTCCAGGCCCAGCGGAATTTCGGCATCGCCCTGCGCATTGGTCTTGGCATCGGGCAGGCTGTCGTCGTAACCGTCCTTGGCGCGCTGCGGATCGTAGAAGTCCCAGCCCTTCCAGCTGGCGAAGTCGGGGAAGGCGGGGCGCAGCACCACGCTGGCTTCGACCTTGCGGTCCTGCGCGGGCGTGCCGAACAGGTTCTCGGCGTGGACCAACGCCTTCAGCCCGGCCGGCTTGACCCAGCCTTCGGCCACCTGCTGGGAGAAGCGCGCCTGCACGCGCATCGTATCGGGCGCGAACTCGCGCACCTGGATCGTGGTGCTGCCGATCTCGGTGCGTTCGTCGTTCTTGCCGATCAGGTACAGCTGCGCGGTCCAGGTGCCGCTGGGGGCGGCGTCGGAAGGCGTGTAATCGAAAGTCTCGAAGCCGACATCGCCCAGCGAGAGTCGCTCGCGCCGGGCGATGGTGCCGCGCGGGTCGGTGATCAGCAGTTCCAGCGGCAGGCCCGCCAGTGGACGGCTCCAGTCGGCGGCGCGCACGATCATGCCCAGGTGCACGGTGTCGCCGGGCCGGTACAGGCCGCGGTCGGAGAACAGCGAGGCCTTGAGCTCGCCGGATTCGAGCGCGTTGTCCTCGCCGCCGATGTCGAAGCGCGAGTAGTCGAGCACCCGGCCTTCGGCATCCAGCGGCAGGAACGACAGGTCGCCGCCCTGCTCCACGGTGAGCATCACCGCCTGCTTCTCGCGCTTGAACGGCTGCAGCGTGGGCAGGCGGGCGCGGCCGTCGGTGTCGGTGGTGGCGGTGACCAGGGTCGAGCCGTTGCGGCCCACCGCGCGCACCGTAGCGCCCGACACCGGCGTGCCCGCGGCGATGGACTGCACGAACACGTCGCGGCTGCCGTCCAGGGCGCGCTTGGCCAGCACGCCCAGGTCGGTGAGCACCACCAGGCGGCGGTCGTACTCGGAGCCCGCGTCGTCGGCAAGGGTTTCACTCGCGGGCTTGGCGGCATCGTAGTCGCTCAGATCGCGCAGGCTCAGCAGGAACACACCGCGCCGGCCCTCGGCCAGGAACGGGCCGAGGTCGATGCCTTCGTAGCGGGTCTTGGCCGGATCGCCCGGCGGGAAACGCAGCCGCGTTTCCTCGCGCTCGACCAGGCTGTCCTCGGACAGGTAATCGAAGCTGGGTTTGGCGTAGTCGCCACCATTGTTCTGCACCAACTGGTGCAGTGCGCCGGGCAGCACGCGCGCCACTTCCAGGCGCATGCCGGACACGTTGCGTGCGGCCACGCTGACCCGGCGCTCGCCGCGCAGCGACAGCAGCGCGCCTTCGCCGACGAAGCGCAGCAGCTCCGGATACGGCGGTACCCGCAGCACTTCGAACTTGTTCTGGCCGAGGATGAAACCGCCGAAGGACTTCAGCCCCTTGGCCACGCGCACGTGCACGAAGCGGTTCGGCGTTGCCTTGTAGCGGAAGCCGTGGGTCTCGATGAACTCGCGCTCGGACGGCACCGCCGTGAGCGGGAGCAGCGGCGATTGCGCGAGCACGGTCTCGTCCACGTCGGCCGTCGACCAGGTGTGGCCGGGGCGACGCTCGGCGGGCGGCTTGCGCGGGTCGGCGTCGGGCAGCAGGCGCACTTCGATCGCGCGCGCCACGTCGCTGTCGCGCATGGCCTGGTTGAAGCCGAACACCAGGACCTGCTCGGGTTCGTAGCGGTCGTTCTCGGCCAGCGTGGCCTCGATGCTGTCGACGCTGACGCTATAGAGCGTGGGCAGGGCGACCGTGGCGGTCAGCGGGTCCTGCGTGCCCTCGCCGCCAAGCGTGCTGCGCACCCCTTCGTCCACCTCCAGCACCAGCTTGCCGCCGTTCTCCGGCAGCTCGAGCGGGGCCGAATGGACCCAGGCCTTGAGCCGGTGCTCGTCGAAGGTGAGCGTCTTGCCCGGCGCCGGCAGCGCGCGGCCACCGCCGTCGGCATAGGCGAAGCCCAGCTGCGCTTCGAGCGATGCGGCGTCGACCGGATGCGAGAAGCCGAGCGCGTAGACTGCCTTCTTGAGATTGGGATCCTGCGGGTCCTGGTAGAACTCGGCGCTGGCGACTTCGGCCTTGAACGGCGCGGTGCTGAATTCGAATTCGTCCTGCGCCAGCTTCACCTTCGGCGCGACCGCGGCCCTGGCATCGAGCGCGATGGTGAACGCGGTGCCGATCGGCCAATCCTTGGCGGGCGTGAACACCAGGGTGCGGTCGTCGCTCCACAGCCACTGGCCCGGATGTGCCGGTGCGAGGGTGACGCCCTTCGGCGCCTTGCCCACCAGCGCGATCGGCGCGACCGGCCCGGCGAAACGCAGGCGCAGCGGCGAGAACACGGGCGGGGTCTTGGTGTAGTCGGTGATCTCCGGGGCCGAGACCTCGGCCGTGACCGCATCCGGATCGATCACCTTCGGCCGGTTGGCCCACCACAGGCCGAGCAACAGCAGCAGCGAGATCGCCAGCGCGCCGCCCCACCAGCGCATCGGTTGCGCCTGCACCCGCGTGCGCAGCGCGCCGGTCCATGCCGGCGGCTGCCAGTCGATGCTGCCGAAGACCGCATGCGCACCTGCGGACGCGCGCTGGCGCCAGCGGCGTGCGCCGGCCGAGTCGGATCCTTGTGACTCCCCGTGTTCCATTGCGTCCCCGCGCGATCCGGACCGAGCCCGCACCGCGGCCCCATGGGCCGTGATGCGCTCGCCAGCATCACGTCAAGCTTCGCACAAACCGGACACGGCAGTCGGCCGCCGGTCCGGGCCTAGACGTCGTGGTTGCGGCCCTGCGACACCTCGCGGTACCAAGCCTGGATGCGGGCGATGTCGGCCTGCATGTCGTCCCCGGCGTGGAACAGCGGGCCGATGCCGACCACGCGCTGGCCGTAGTGGAAGTAGGCGGGCAGGATCGGCACGTCAGCGGCCTTAGCGATCTTCCAGAACCCGGTCTTCCAGCGCTCGACCTGTTTGCGCGTGCCTTCCGGCGCCAGGCCGTACCAGAACCGGGGGTTGCTGCGGATCAGCGCGACCGACTGCTCGACCACGCCGCGCGCCTTGCTGCGGTCGACCGGGATGATGCCCATGCGCCGCAGCACCGTGCCCAGCAAGGGAATGCGGAACAGCGAGTCCTTGCCGAGGATGCGGATGTCGAGCCCCAGGGCGAGCTTCGCGCACAGCCCCCATACCCCATCCCAGTTGGACGAATGCGGCGCGCCGATCAGCACCAGTTTGGGGATGTCGGGGAAGCTGCCCACCATGCGCCAGCCGCCCAGGCGCAGGACCGTGCGCCCCAGCCAGCGCGTGAACGCATTCGGGCGCACGCGCGGTGCGTTGGGCGGCAACGGCAGTACCACGTCTGTTGCTTCGGCCATGCCGTGTCCTTCAGTCCCAGTCGCGGCTCGCGCGGCCGCGCTTGATCGTACTGCTGCGGCGCTTGGCATCCAGCCGGCGTTCCTTGGATGCGCGCGAGGGACGCGTCGCGACGCGCGGCTTGGGCGCGTGCAGGCCGGCTTCGATGAACGCATGCAGGCGCTCGCGCGCGTCCTGGCGGTTGCGCTCCTGGGTGCGGAAGCGCTGGGCGTTGATCACGAACACGCCATCGTCGGTCATGCGCCGGTCGCGCTTCGCCAGCAGCCGCTCGCGCACCGCCTCGGGCAGGGACGGCGAGCGCGCCACATCGAAGCGCAGCTCCACCGCGGTCGCGACCTTGTTCACGTTCTGCCCGCCCGGGCCGGAGGCACGCACGAAACGCTCGATCAGTTCGGCGTCGGGAATGGGCAGAATGGAGGGCTCGATTGTCATCGCGCGCATTCTATGGTGTGCTGCCATCGCGCGAATAATCAGGGGAGCCAAGCCGTGACGTTTGCCAAGGTATCGATGATCGCGACCATTTGCGCCGCCGGTCTTTTCACCACGACCGCCCGGGCTGCGGCTGGTCCCGGGTCGGGCTGGTACGCCGGCGCCGATCTCGGCCGCATGGAATACAAGTTCGACAACGGCTTCGATGCCTCCGACAACGCATTCGGCGTGCATGGCGGTTACCGCTTCTCACGTTACTTCGCGATCGAAGCGGGCTACGCCGACCTGGGCAGCTACGATTTCAGCGTGGCATGCCCCACCGGAACGTTCTGTGTACCCGAGGACTATCCGATCTACACCGAAGTTTCGTCGCAGCGGATTGAACTGAACGTGCTGGGCATCTTGCCGCTGGGTGAGCGTCTGGAAGCGTACGCCAAGGCTGGCTACGCGAGGACTAAATTCGATGTGTTCGTCCGCGAGGGCATACACGATGGCAGCAGCGATTCCATCCGTAGCTCGGATCCTGTGTACGGCATCGGGCTGCGCCTGAATTTCGATGCACCCTGGTCGCTGCGCCTGCAGTGGGAACGCACGCCGGACATGAACGATTCCGATGCAGACCTCAATGCGCTTTGGCTCGGGGCGGAGTATCGCTTCGGCGGCTGACCGCGCACCGCGCGTTCTCCGGTCGGCGCGGCAAATCGCAACGACCATTGCCGGTCGGCGAGTTGGCGACGTCGAAGCGCAGCTCCACCGCGGTGGCGACCTTGTTCACGTTCTGGCGGCCCGGACCGGAGGCACGGACGAAACGCTCGATCAGTTCGGCGTCGGGAATGGTGAGGGATGGGGGCATCGAAGACTCCTGATGCCAATGTACGGGCTGGATTGACGCTCCCGCTGGCGCGCGGGATCATGCCCGCTCTTCATGGAGGATGGTGTCATGCGCCCTGAGTTGGCCGCCCTTGCCTTGTGCTTGCTGTCCCTGCCGGTGTCCGCGCAGCAGGCCGATCCGGCTTACGTCGACAGCCTGGAAAACAAATCCATTCCGGATCCCGCACGGACCGATGGCCGGTCCCGATCCGGTGCCGGCGCACAGGTTGCCCAGCGCCATGCCGACGATCAGGCCATGGCCCGGCACCAGGCGGCGCAGGCCGCCGAGACCGAACGCCATATCCGCGAGCAGATGGACGAGTTCACCGCGGCGCATGTGGCCGCGATCGAGGGTCAAGAGCAGGCTGCCGCGAATGCCTATGCCGATCCCCCGGTCGGGGGTCACAGCATGCTCCGGCAACTGGAAGGAAGCACCGGCGCAGCTGGCTGGCCGGACGACCCTGGCACGAACCGCGCCCCCACACCGCAGACCGGCATTGGTGGCCAGATCGGCTCGGCGCTGCTGCAGGATGCGGCCGGCGCGGTCGACGCGGGTATCGAGCGCAAGGTGTACGGCCGCAACGGGCGCATCGTGCTGCCGGTGACTGCCTCGGACGACGCGCCGGGACTCTAGGGCCTGTTAACGCAATCGGAGTGCACCGCGTGCGTCGGTGCGTCGAACAGGCACAGCGCATGCTGGAACTGCGTGTCGGGCGGCGCGATCGCGCAAACCCGCGAGCCGGTCACCGGATGCACGAAGGCCAGCCGCTCGGCATGCAGCAGCATCCGATGGATCCCGAGCATGCGGAAACTGCGGTTATGGCGCCCGTCGCCGTGACTGGTATCGCCGATCAGATGGTGCGACATGTGCTTCAGGTGACGGCGGATCTGGCGGAAGCGGCCGGTGCGCGGACGCGCGCGCAGCAGGGCGTAGCGCGACGTCGCGAACCCCTGCGACGCGATCGCAAGCTCGGTCGTCGCCAGGCACTCGAACTCGGTGATCGCCGGTTTCTTGACCGGCTTGCCCGGGCCGCCGTCGAGCGGATGGTCGACGACGAATCGAGGTTCCGGCCATCCGCGGCAGACGGCCAGATAGTCCTTCTCGAAGATCCGCGCGGATTGCGCCTCTTCATCAACCCCCGAATCGAGGCCGTTGGCCATCACCATCCGCCCCAACGCGGACGCGGTGTCACGATCGAACGCCAGCAGCAGGCAGCCGCTGGTGGCGCGATCGAGGC
Source organism: Lysobacter sp. M15 (assembly GCF_022662515.1). Lineage (NCBI taxonomy): Bacteria > Pseudomonadati > Pseudomonadota > Gammaproteobacteria > Lysobacterales > Lysobacteraceae > Lysobacter > Lysobacter sp. M15. The sequence continues at coordinate 63,753 of NZ_JAKPBV010000013.1, forward strand.
GGTGGACGAGGAAGATCGGGCAGCCGAACTGTTCACGCAGACGGTCGGCGGCGAAATCGGTTTCGCCGCGCGCAAGCGCGCTGTCGTGGACCATCAGTCCTGCGGGCTTGTCGACAATGGCAAGGAACGCGTCGCGATAGAGGACCGACAGGTCCATGGCCTGCGTCCCACCAGCCGAACTGGCGGCTGGACTGCGATCGTTCTCGAACGGCCGGCCGCGCGTGTCCATGGCGCGCTGCGGCGCGGCGTGCATCATCGCCTGCGCGTTTTGTCGCGGCGCGGCCATGCCGCCAGCAGCGCCCACAGTCCACCGATGCCGGCGATCCAGGCCGAGACCGGCAGCGACAGCAGCCGGGGTCCGGCGGCTTCGAGCGCATACAGCACTGCCGCCGCGATCAGCAGCCCGGTGCCCAGCACCGCGGCGACCACGCGCTTCTGGCCTTCGCGCGCCACCCGCGCCAGCTCGGCCAGGTCGCGCGAACGCATCTGCAGTTCGTGCCGGCCTTCGACCTGCTGGGTGAGCCAGGCATGCAGCAGCCGCGGCATGTCCGGCGCATGCGTGATCAGTTCCGGCAGGCGCTTGCGGAACTCGGCGGCCAGGCGTTGCGGGCTGTAGCGCTCCACCAGGATGCGCTCGAGCACCGGCCGCGCCACCGCCCAGATGTCGAGCTTCGGATCCAGCTGCCGGCCCACGCCCTCGATGTTGAGCAGCGTCTTCTGCAGCAGGATCAGCTGCGGCTGCAGGGTCAGCTCGTAGCGCTGCGCCGTGCGGAACAATTTCATCAGCACTTCGGCCAGCGAGATCTCGCTAAGCGGCCGGGTGAAGTACGGCTCGCAGACGCCGCGCGTCGCCGCTTCGAGCTCGTCGATGCGGATGTGCGAGGGCATCCATCCCGCCTGCACGTGCAGTTCGGCGATGCGCCGGTAGTCGCGGTTGAAGATCGCCATGAAGTTCTCGGCGAGGTAGTACTGATCCTCGCTCGAGAGCTGGCCCATGATGCCGAAATCCAGGGCGATGAAGCGCGGATTGTCCTTGCGCGTCGCATCGACCCAGATGTTGCCGGCGTGGGCGTCGGCGTGGAAGAAATTGTCGCGGAACACCTGGGTGTAGAACACACGCACGCCCTTGGCCGCAAGCGCCTTGCGGTCGATCCCGGCGGCGTCCAGCGCCACGATGTCGTCGCTGGGGATGCCATGCACGCGCTCCATGGTCAGCGCGCGCTCGGCGGTATGCGACCAGATGACTTCTGGCACGTACAGATCGGGCGAGTCCAGCCAGAAACGCCGCAGCACCGAAGCGTTGGCGCCTTCGCGCTGCAGGTCGAGTTCGGCGGCCAGCGTGTGCCGGATCTCGGCCACGATCTCGCGCGGACGGATCTTGTCGGCGCTGGGATGGGTGCGATCGACGATGCCGGCGATGTTGCTCAGCAAGGCGATGTCGGCGGCGACCTGGCGCTCGATGCCGGGCCGCAGCACCTTGACCACGACCTCGCGTGCCGGCGCGCCGTCCGTCGCCGCCAACACCGCTGCGTGTACCTGTGCGATCGAGGCCGACGCCAGCGGCGTGGTGTCGAAGGCCGTGAACGCTTCGCTGACCGGACGCCCAAGCGCCTGTTCCACGATTCTGCGTGCGGCTTCGCCATCGAATGGGGCTACCCGATCCTGCAGCAGCGCGAGCTCGTCGGCCACGTCCGGCGGCACCAGGTCGCGCCGGGTGGACAGGATCTGGCCGAACTTGACGAAGATCGGGCCCAGTTCCTGCAGCGCCATGCGCAAGCGCACGCCGCGTGGCATCGCCTCGACCTCGGCCGAAGCGCGCGGCACGAACGGCCGCATCAGCCTCAGCCAGCGCTCGGCCGGCGTATCGTCCAGCAGCGCATCCAGCCGATACCGCAACAGCACCCGGCCGATGCGCGCTGCGCGCAGCAGGGAACTCACTTGCCAGCCCCGAGTCGGGCAACGCGTGCGGCCATGCGTTCGACATCGTCGCGAAGCGCGTCCACATCGTCGTGGAACGCTTCGAGCTCGGCCTTCGGCACGATGTCGCGCGATTCCTCGGTCAGGTATTCGGCCGCCACTTCGGCGCTGTTGCCGGCGAACGTCCTGGCCTGCCGCAACGCTGCGGCGAAGGCATTGGCGACCTGCACCCCGATCACGTCGCCGAGCACCGCCGCGAACGGCCGCTGCCAGTCGGGGTCGAAATTCGCGGCCAGCTTCTGCAGCCGCCGCGCGAGCTCCGCATCGCCTTCGATCCGCAGCTTGCCCACCGGCGGCGCGGCGTCGTTGCGAAAGAACGGCAGCTGCGAGAGCAGGCCGCCGAGCGTGCTGCGCACCGACAGGTCGGGTTCGCCTTGCGTGGCGACCGGGCCGACCGCCAGGCGTTCATCCTCGACCGTCACCTGCAGTGCCATCGCGGGCGATTCGAGCCGGATCGCGATCCGCTGCCCTTCCAGCGCAGCCACCGCGCGCTGCGCTTCCTCGTCCAGCGACACGGCCCGGTTGAGCGCGGCTTCCAGCGCGCGACCGGCAAGGGGCTTCCAGCTGAGTGGCGCGGTATTCATGCGGGCATTGTAGGGCGCCGCGATCGGCCCCGACTGCCGTGCCGCTCCAACGCGCCGCAGCGCGCCAGGAGACCCATCAACCGCGCGATGTTCTCCCCCGGAAAGTTTCCGCCAGGCGCCCCAGCCCCTCCGCCATCGACACCCACGGCACATAGCCGAAATCACGCGTTGCAGGGGCCATGTCGTACCAATGCGCAGTACTCAACTGCTCCGCCAGGAAGCGCGTCATCGGCGGTTCGCCGCGCAGGCGCAGCAGCGGCCACAGCGTTTCGCAGGCCGCCCCGATCGCGTAAGCCACACCGAAGGGCAGGGTCTTGTGCACCTCGGGTGCACCGGCGGCACGCAGCAGGGCGTTGAGCAGCTCGCGCATCGGCATCGGTTCGCCGTTGCTGATGAAGTAGGCACGGCCCGCACAGGATGCGCCGGGAGCAAGGTGCTCGAAGGCGTCGAAGTGGGCCTGCGCGGCATTGTCGATATAGGTGCAGTCGACCAGGTTGTCGCCGCTGCCGACGATCCGCAGCCGCCCGCTGCGCGCGCGCTCGACCAGGCGCGGCAGGATCTGGTTGTCGCCCGGACCCCAGATCAGGCGCGGGCGCAGCGCGATGGTCGCCAGCGACGCATCATTGGCGGCCAGCACCGCCTGCTCGGCGATCAGCTTGGTGATCGCATACGGCGCCTTGAACCCCGATCCGTAGGGCACGCTGTCGGCCGTGCCGCCTTCGACCGGATGGGTCGCGCGATGGGTCACGCTCGGCGTCGAGGTGTAGACGAGCCTGCCGATACGGCGTGCGCGGCAGGCATCGAGCACGTTCTGCGTGCCGAGCACATTGGCCCGGTGATAGTCCTCGTACGCGCCCCATGCGCCCGCCTTGGCGGCATTGTGGAAGACCGCTTCGGCGCCGTCCGTCGCCGTCATCACCGCGGCGCGATCGGCCAGATCGCCGCGCAGCTGGCGCACGCCCAGCGCCTCGAGTTCCGGGTAATGGCCGCGATTGAAGCTGGCGACTTCGTGGCCGCGCGCGACCAGCCCGCGACACAGGGCCTGGCCGAGGAAACCGCCTCCTCCGGTGACCAGGATCTTCAAGCGCCCTCCCCCCCGGCCAAGGACTGTTTCGCCGCCCATGCCGCCAGCTTCTCGCGGCCGATCTTGGCGTTGTGGCGGATATCGACGGGAAACGGCTTCGGATAGCGCAGGAAACGCGCGACCTTCGCGGTGTGTACCTGGCCGTCGGCGAGGTGCCGCAGCTCCGAGGCGATGCGCGGCCACTGCGCGGCATCGACGCCCGATTCCAGTTCGACGCACAGCACCGGCAGCTGCGCACCTGGTTGCCCCACGCCCACCAGCGCAGTACGCCGGACGTGCGGATGGGTGTTGAACACCGGCTCCACCTGCTCGGTGCACAGCGTCGTCGATCCATCCACGACCACGCGCTGCGACTTGCGTCCGCAGAACCACAGCCGGCCTTCGCCATCGATCCAGCCCAGGTCGCCCATGCGGTGGACGATGCGGCCGCCGCCATTGGAGCGCTCGCGGATCTTAGCCAGGCGCGTCTGCGCGTCGCGATGGAAGTAGCTGTCGGTCGCCGTCGGTCCGGCCACGGTGATCTCGCCGACCTGTCCAGGCTTCAACTCGACGGCGTCGCCCCAGGTTTCGATGGGGGCATCGGTGATCGCGATGATCCGCACCTCGTTCGGCGGCACCGGCCTGCCGACGCAGGTGCCGCGACCGCGCTCGGTGTCTTCGCGCGTCCGGCTCAACTCACGGCCCTCGATGACCGCGACCGGCAGGCATTCGGTCGCACCGTAGGGCGTCCAGAATTGCGCGTCGTCAGGCAGCAGCGACTGCATCCTTGCCACCACGTCGGCCGGTACCGGCGCGCCGGCGGAGGTGATGCGCCTGACCGTGGGCAACGGCGCGCCATGCTCGGCCAGCACCCGCATCAGCGCGGGCGAGCCGAACAGCTGATCCACGCCGAAACGGGCGATGGCCGCGTGCAGCTTGCGCGGATCGGCCTTCGCGGGTCGGGTGGGATCCATGTCGGGGATGATCGAAGTCAACCCCAGCGCTGGGTCGAACAGCGCGAACGGCGGGAAGGTCGGCAGGTCGACCCCGCCGGGCGCGAAGCCGAACGCGCTGCGCATCATGTCGATCTGGGCGACGAAATGGCGATGGCGATAGACCACGCCCTTGGGCACCCCGGTCGAGCCGCTGGTGAACAGGATCGCGGCCACTTCGTCCGGCGCGGTGTCGGCGAGCTGCGCCGTTGCGCCGGCGCCACTGCGCTCGACTTCGGCCAACGTGGTGTCGGCCAGCCAGGCGCGTGCGCCGGTGGTAACGCGGATCCGCGCCGAGCGCGCCCATCTCAAAAGCATGCGCGCGAGGTGCGCCAGCGGAATGCCGATGAACGCCTCCGGCTGCGCCTCGTCTAGGCACTGCTTGAGCGCCCGTTTGTCGATGCCCGGGTCCACCAGCACCGGCACCGCACCGGCCTTGAACAGCGCGAACATCAGCAGGAAGAACTCTGGCGTCGGCCGCACCATCACCACTGCGCGCGTGCCACGCACGATGCCGGATCTGATCAGGCCTGCGGCAATGGCGTCGCTGCGCGCATCCAGCTGCGCGTAGGTGAGCGCGATGTCGTAGCGCCCGCCGCGCCCTGGGCAGCGCATCGCCACCTGGTCGGGGCGTTCGCGCGCCAGCCGCGGCAGCGCGGCGGCGATGTTGCACGGCTCGCTCATGTATTCATTGTAGGTCGGGCCTACGTGGCTGACGCTTGATTGCCCCGCATGCGCGTCGGGGACGTAGCCCCCACCTACAGCGGATTCGCATCGAGGAATGCCCGGATCGCCGGCACCAGCACTGAGTGCTTGTCCTCCAGGACGTAATGGTTCGCGTCCTCGAACGCGTGGACTTCGGCGCGCGGCAAGGCACGGGCGAAACCTTCCAGGAAGTGCCGGTCGAACACGAAGTCGCGCAATCCCCAGCCGATGAAGGCCGGTCGGTCGGCGAATTCGGGCAGCCGGCGCCCCGCCTGCTCCACCAGATCCCACGCACGATCGCCGGCAGCCAGCGGGATGTCCTGCATGAAACGCAGGGTCGCGATCCGGTGCGCCCAGTTGTCGTATGGCGCCACGTAGGCGCGTCGCACGGCGCGCGGCATCCGCCGCTCCACGCCGACGAACGAAGCCCCCGACGAGAACGCATTGAACGCACGGATGATGAAGCCGCCGAACCTCGAATCGCGGCCCAGCGACAGCTGCCACGGCATCGGCTTCGCCGCCGGCAGGGGGAACGCGGCGGTATTGGTGATGACCAGTCGCCGCACCTGGGCGGCGTGCGCCAACGCCCAGCCGAAGCCGATCATCCCGCCCCAGTCGTGTACCGCCAGCGTCACCGGCGTTGCATCGTCGATGCCTGCGTGCCGCAGCAATGCTTCCAGGTCGTCGATCCGCGACTGCAGCGTGTAGTCGTAGCGCGGCGATGCGGTGTTCGCATCGTCCGGCTTGTCGCTCAATCCCATGCCGACATGGTCGGGCACGATGCATCGGTACCTGTCGGACAGTCCGGACACCAGATGCCGCCAGTAATAGCTCCACGACGGATTGCCATGCAGCATGACAACCACCTCACCCGCGCGCGGGCCTTCGTCGAGGTACGACATCGCAATGCCGGGCCGCACTTCGAAACGCCGCGGCGTGAATGGATAGTCGGGAAACGTCATCGGCATGCAGGAATGAAAAGGGCCGGACGAACCGGCCCTGCGTCGAGGCGGTCCAGGACCGCCTTACCAGACGACCTCGGCCATCGAACAGTTCAACCCCGAGCCGATGCCCAGCAGTGCGACGCGGTCGCCCTTCTTCAGGCGGCCCATCTCGCGCAGCTTGCTGAGCACGATCGGCACCGAGGCCGGGCCGATGTTGCCGTGCTCGCCGAAGATGGTCATCACCTTCTTCGGGTCGATGCCGAAGGCCTTGATGAAGGCCGCGGTGTGGGCCTTGCTGACCTGGTGGATCACGAACTCGTCCATTTCCTCCACCACCCAGCCGAGCGCGAGCTTGGCGGCGATGAAGGTCTTTTGCGCCAGCTTGAGGCCTTCGATCAGCAACATGCGGGTATCGGTGACCATGCGATCGAGGTTGCCGCGGCACAGCGAGTTCCACTCGGTCGCAGCGCGGGTCACGCCGCCGCGGTAGCGCGGGGCGCCCGGCGCCAGTTCGGCACGGGCCAGGACCATGCCCGCGGCGCCGCAGCCCAAGGTCAGCGTGGCCAGCTCGTTGCGGAACTGCTCTTCGGTGACTTCCGGCGAGAGCAGGCGTTCCATGGTCTTGTCGTAGGCCAGGTTGGCGGTCTCGCCGTCCACGACCAGGGCGTAGTCGATCTCGCCGCGCTCGATCATCCGGCTGGCGATGTCCATGCCGTTGAGGAAGGCCAGGCAGGCGTTGGCCACATCGAAGTTCTGGCAGGTGTCGGACAGGCCCAGGTTGCCGCTGACGATGCTGGCGGTGGACGGTTCGAGGAAGTCGCGGCTGACCGAAGTGTTCACCAGCAGGCCGATGCGTGCCGGGTCGATGCCGGCGTCGGCCAGCGCCTTGACGCCGGCCAGGGTGGCCGCATCGGAGGCCTGCACGTTGTCGTCCCACAGGCGCCGGGCATGGATGCCGGCGATGTCCTGGAGCACGTCGGTCTTGATGTTGAGCCGGTCCAGGGTGGGCTTGAGCCGGGCATTGATCTCATCGCTCGACAGACGGCGCGGGGCGTCGATATGGGCGAGACCGGCAATGGCGACGTGCTGGAAGAGCATGGGCGATCCGGGCCGTCGTGCGGCCATCACGGGACAAAAGGGCGCATAGCGTAGCGGCTTCCCCGCCCCCACGCATGAAAATCAGCGTCTTGACCAGATCGCTTCAGGTTCGGCCTTTCCGGGGGCGCGGCGCCGGAGGCAGACGCATTCGCAGGAACGGCTGGGACTGCCAGCTCGGGTGCCGCGGAATACGGCCGCGACGGCGCGGGTCGCGAACCGGCGGTCAGCGCCCGCCACACCGCCAGGCGGCATAGCGCTGGCTGCCGTTGCTGGGCGGGCCCAGTGGTTGCACGGTATCGGCATTGATCCCAGGGGCCTCGTTGCGGGCGAGGGTTTCCAGTTCGTCGCGCACCTTGCGCTGGTTGCGGTCGTAGAAGGCCAGGTTGTGCCTTACCGACACCTCGATCTCGCCGCGGTTCTCGCAGCCTGCAGGCGGACCTTCGACCACCCGCACCGCGCTGGCGCCGGGGGCCATGTGCACCCAGGTGCAGGAGGTGGCGAGGGTTAGGGCGACAAGAAGCATTGGGGTACGCATGTCCGATTCCTGGTGGTGGGTCGTGAAAAGGCGGCTGCCGGCCCGCACGACGCGGCGCACGGCCAACTTACCGCGGGCAAGCTGAAGGCCGCCGCCTGCTGCGATGGCGGCGGCCGGTGGTCGCCTACGGAGTGGCCGTCACCGACTTGCCATCGGCATCGACCACCGTCACCTCGCCCAGGTTCAGCGCGCGCACCGACGCTTCGATCTTGGACAGGTCACCGACGATCACCCAGGTGAGCTGGTCCGGATCCAGGCCCCTGGCCGCAGCATTGGCCCGTGCCGGGGTGAACGCGGCCACTTCGGCGTTGCGCACCTGCACCCAGTCATCCGGGCGTCCGTAGCGGACGATGCCACCTATCGTGCCCATGACCGCGGCCGCGGTTTCGTAGGCGCCGGGCTGGCTGCGCAGCTCATTGGCCACGACCTTGTCCACTTCGGCCTGCGTCGCGGGCGTCTGGCCAGTGGCGTACTCGGCGACCTCGCGCTGGATCTCGGCCACCGATTCGGCGGTCTTGTCGATCTGCACCGGCGCCACCGCCAGGAACGGCCGCTGACCGAGCGCGCCCATCAGCATGGTGCGGGCGCCGTACGACCAGTGCTTGGTCTCGCGCAGGTTCATGTTGAGGCGCGAGGTGAACGACCCGCCCAGCACTTCGTTGGCCATTTCCAGCTGGACCGCTCCCGGGTCCTTGCTCGACGGGACCAGCTCGCCGGCATAGATATTGGCCTGGACCGCGCCGGGCTGGTCAATCAGGAACACGCGCGGCTTGGCCGGACGCGCGACGGTCGGAACCGGCACGCCTGCCTTGGCGGTGCCCTCGCCCGTCCAGTCGCCGAAATGCCTGTCCAGCAGCGGCACGATTTCCGCCAGCGTGGTATCGCCGACCACGATCACCGTGGCCTGTTCGGGGCGCAGCCACTGCGCCTGGTAGGCCAGCAGCTGCTCGCGGGTCAGCGCGCCGATCGCAGCTTCGGTGCCGCTGCCGGTGAACGGGATGCCATAAGGATGGCCATCGCCGTACAACAGCGGCGGCAGCACCCGCAGCGCCGCGGTCTGGGGCCGCGCCTTTTCCTGCGCGATGCCTGCGATCCACTGCGCCTTGACCCGCTCGATTTCGGCCTGGTCGAAGCGCGGCTGGCGCAGCATGGTCGCGAACAGCGCGATCGATGGGTCGAGCGTTTCCTTAAGCGCCGAGAGCGATGCGCTGGCGCCGTCGAGCGACGCGCCCGCACCAAGCTCGGCACCCAGCTCTTCCTTGCGCGACGCGAACGTCAGCGCGTCCATCTGGCCCGCGCCTTCGTCGAGCATTTCGGTGGCGAAGCCGGCCGTGCCGGCCTGCGCTGCCGGATCGCTGGCGTATCCGCCGTCGAATTCATAGCTGATGTTCACCACCGGGACCGCATGGCGTTCGGCCAGCACCACGGTGCTGCCGTTCTTCAGCCTGCCCCGCTGCAGCGCCGGGAACTTGAGCGACGGGAAGGTTTCGACTTGTGGGACTCCGGCCTTGCGGTCGATGGTGCTGGCGCTGGTGGTGTATTTCGGATCGGCCTTGGGCAGCGCGAACGGCGCCGGCTTGCTTGAGGCTTGTTCTGCCAACTCCTTGCGCACGCCGGGCTTGACCAGGAAGGTATGGCTTGGATGACCCAGCCATTTCGCACCGGCGGCGCGGACCTGCTCCGGCGTCGCCTCCGCCACCGCGCGCAGCGAATCGCGGAAGCAACCAGGGTCTCCTTCGTAGATCGCGCACGCCGCCAGCGCGTCGGCCTTGCCGCCGAAGCCGCCGATCCGTTCGATGCCGCGAATGAAGCCGGCGCGGTAGCTGGTCTTGGCCCGCGCCAGTTCCTCGGCGGTCGGGCCTTCGGCGATCAGCCGCTGCAGCTCCTCGTCGATGATCGCCTCGACCCTGGCCGGATCCACACCCTGCTTGACCATGGCGTTGATCAGAAAATTGCCGGACAGCTGCGCGCCGTAGTTGGCGGTGCCGACGCTGTCGACCAGCCGGTCGCGGTGGACCAGACGGGTATCCAGGCGCGAGCTGGCGCTGCCGCCGAGCACGTCGGAGAACAGGTCCAGCATGTCCGCCTCGCGCGTGCCCGCCTGCGGCACGTTCCACATCCGCCGCACCAGCACCTGCGGCACCTTGTCCTCGAGTTCGGTGCGGCCGGATTCGCGCAGCACGGCCAGGTCCACCTGCGGCTGGGCCATCGTGGGCGTCGCGGGGATGTCGCCGAAGTATTTCGCGACCTTGTCCTTCGCGGTGGCCAGATCGATGTCGCCAGCCAGCACCAGCACCGCGTTGTTGGGCCCGTACCAGGTGCGGAACCAGGTCTTGACATCCTCGAGCGATGCGGCGTTGAGATCATTCATCGAGCCGATGGTGGTGTGGTGGTACGGATGCCCCTGCGGATACATCGTGGCACTGACCACTTCGCGCAGCTGCCCGTAGGGCTGGTTCATACCCTGGCGCTTTTCGTTCTGGACCACGCCGCGCTGCTCGTCGAGGGTCTTCTGGTCGATCGCGCCCAGCAGATGGCCCATGCGGTCGGATTCCATCCACAGCGCCATGTCCAGCGCCGTGGTCGGCACGTTCTGGAAATAATTGGTGCGATCGGTGTTGGTCGTGCCGTTCATGTCGGTGGCACCGGCCTGCTCGAACGGCGTGAAATATTCGCCCGGCGCGTTTTCCGAGCCGTTGAACATCAGATGCTCGAACAGATGGGCGAAGCCGCTGCGTCCGACCGGCTCGTCCTTGCTGCCCACGTGGTACCACAGGTTCACCGCCACGATCGGCGCCTTGCGGTCGGTATGCACGATGACGCGCAAGCCGTTGGGCAGGGTGAATTCCTCGTAGGGGATGTCGACCGCGGCGCGCGCAGCGTCTCCGGATCCAGTCCGGGGCAGCTTCTGGGCGTAGGCATCGAAGGCCGGCCCGCAGCTGGTTGCGAGGGCGAGCGTGAGCAGGACGACACGGGAACGAGCAAAGGACATGACACTCCTTGCGTAGCGATAGGGCAGACAGTCCCTCATGCTAGCCGGACATCGTGCGCCCTACACTTGCCAGAGGTCATCGCAAGGAGATTCACATGCCCAACGCCCTGGTCACCGGCGCCAATCGCGGTTTAGGTCTGGCCCTGGTGCGCGCGCTGCTCACCCGCGGCGATCGCGTCATTGCAGCCTGCCGCCATCCGGGCAAGGCAAACGATCTCAACCGATTGACGGGCGAGCATCCCGGGCGCCTGCACGTGCTGCCGCTGGACCTGACCGATCCCAAATCGCACCACGAACTGGCGCGCGAACTTCCGCTGGTGCTCGGGAACGATGCGGGCGAAGGCCGGATCGATCTGCTGATCAACAACGCCGGCGTGCTGCATTCGGGCGAGCGATTCGGCAAGGTCACGGCGGCGAACCTGGAGGACAGCTTCCGCACCAATGCGATGGGGCCGTTCCTGCTGACCCAGGCATTGGCGCCGCTGCTGGCCGACGACGCCAAGGTGGCCAACATCACCTCGGAGCTCGGCTCGATCGCCGGGGTGACCCGGTTCGGCACGCCCAGCTACAACATCAGCAAGGCGGCCTTGAACATGGCGAGCGTTTTGCTGAAGCACGCGCTGGCCGATCGCCGCGTCATGGTGCTGGCATTGCATCCGGGCTGGGTCCGCACCGAGATGGGCGGCAACGAGGCGACGCTGCCGCCGGCACAGTCCGCCGAGAGCCTGTTGCGCGTGATCGACGGCGCCTCACTCGCCGATTCCGGAAAGTACCTCGACTGGAACGGCGAGCCGTTGCCCTGGTAGCTGCTGGATCCGCCGAGGCCAATGCGCGTTGGCGAGGGCGCAATGCCCGTTTCCGCGAACGTTCATCGCGAAAAAGCCATGCTGTCGCGCGAATGCTGCGCGGTGACGCGTGCATGCTGTTCGAACCCACGTCGTCGTCCAGACCATGGAGATCGCATGAAATCCCGCCTGCTGCTGGCGGCCGCCATGTTGCTGTCGCTCCCCGCCCTTGCCGGCCGTCTCACCGATGCCGACAAGCTCAACCAGCTCAAGCCGGGCAAGACCACGGCCGCCCAGACAGTCGAACTGCTCGGCAAACCGAATCAGGAAAACCGCAGTCCGGACGGGCGCTACGCCTACATGTACGAATTCGACCTCCCCAACCAGGCCGATCCATCGCAGCCCAGCCTGCAGGGCGTGGCCGCACTGCTGTTCTCGACTGGCAACGTGCTGGAGGATGTGCAGATGTTCAAGAAGGCCGATGCCGCGAAGAAGTAGATTGCCGTGGGGATTGACCGCGGCTGCGCGCCGCGGCGCAATGCACGGATGTTCGACGTCATCCTCCACCAGCCGGAGATACCACCCAACACCGGCAACGTGATCCGGCTGTGCGCCAATACCGGCGCGCGCCTGCATCTGGTCAAACCATTGGGGTTCTCGCTGGAGGATCGCCTGCTGCGGCGCGCCGGCCTGGATTACCACGAATACGCCGCGCTGCAGGTGCACCGCTCGCTGGAGGAGGCGATTGCGGCGATCGCGCTGGCCAACGGCGCGACGCCGCGCCTGTTCGCGCTCAGCGCCCGCAATGCAGTGCGCTACGACGCACCGGCCTATGCGCGCAACGATGCGTTCCTGTTTGGAAGCGAAACCCGCGGGCTTCCGGACGAAGTGCTGGCGCAGATCCCCCCGCAACAGCGGCTGCGGCTGCCGATGCAGCCGGGAAATCGCAGCCTCAACCTGTCCAATGCGGTCGCGGTGACCGTGTTCGAGGCCTGGCGCCAGCTCGGTTTTTCGGGCGCGACCTGAACCGCGCGCAAAAGTTCCTGTACTTGATAGTTCAGGATTCAGCCCCAGTTGATCGCCGCGACGCAGAATCCGCCGCCGAGGGGTGCTGTTAACGCAACCCTTCGAAAAAACAATCAGAAAGGAACAACCCATGAAGCGTCATTTGCTTGCCCCTGCCCTGCTCGGTGCGACCCTGTTCGCCGCACTGCCTCTCGCCGCGTCGGCGCAGAACGCCAGCGGCCTGAACTACAACTATGTCGAAGGCGGCTATGTCGCCACCAACCTGGACAACGACAACGGCGACATCGATGCCGATGGTTTCGGCGTGAACGCCTCGGCCGCACTGTCCGACAACTTCCACATCTTCGGCGGCTACGCCTCGCAGGACACCGACACCTTCGAACTGGTCGATGGCGGCGAGCGGGTGAACACCGACGCCAACCAGTGGCGGATCGGCCTGGGCTACAACCTGCCGATCGCAGCCAGCACCGATCTGGTCGCACGCGCGGCCTATGAGAAGTTCGAGATCGACGACGTGACCGTGGATGGCGAGACCTTCGACATCAACGAAGGCGACGACGGCTACAGCGCCGAGGTCGGCGTGCGCACCGCGTTCACCGACAACCTGGAAGGTCACGCCTTCGCCGGCTACGAGGACTACGGCAACGACGCCGACGACTTCTACGGTAGGGTCGGCGCGCAGGTGAAGTTCAACCCCCGCTGGGGCATCAGCGGCGACGTGAAGTTCGCCGATGGCGATACCCAGTGGTTCGTCGGTCCGAGGTTCAGCTGGTAAAGGGACCCGCCCGCTACCGGGCACCGACGACAGCGTCATTCGCGACTGATTGTCTCTCTCCCCCTGACGTCGCGAGTTCACCCCGGCCTTTCGAGGCCGGGGTTTTTTATGCATGTGACGCAGAGCCGCGAACGTGGAAGCGGCCTTGGCCGCGATCGCCCTAACTTTCGACCCGGTGCGGCGCGAGAGACATTCGCGGCCAGGGCCGCTCCCACAGTGCGCCGGCGCGGTAAAACGTTCCGATGATGCGAGTGTCCCGGGCCGCTGCGGCGGCGCGTAGGCAACGGCTGCGGAACGTCAGTCGCGGCGCGGAAACAGTTCGACCGGATACTCGGCTTTCTGCTCGCGCGCGAGCAGCCGGGCCAGGCCCTCGGCCGGGGTGATATCGCCATGCAGCACGTCGCGGACATTGCTGGCGATGGGCAGTTCCACTCCGAACCGGTCGGCCAGCCGCATGACTTCATCGGCGGTCTGGATCGATTCGACCACCTGGCCGATCTCGCGCACCGCCTCGTCGATCGACTGCCCGCGTCCCAGCGCAAGGCCGAGCCGGCGATTGCGCGACAGGTCGCCGGTGCAGGTCAGCACCAGGTCGCCCAGCCCGGCCAGGCCCATCAGGGTTTCCGGGCGCCCGCCGATGGCGATATTCAGACGCAGCATCTCGTTGAGTCCGCGCGTGATCAGTCCGGCGCGCGCATTGAGGCCCAGGTCCATGCCATCCGCGACGCCGGTGGCGACCGCGAGCACGTTCTTCATCGCACCGCCGAGCTCGGCGCCGCGCATGTCGTTACCGGTATAGGCGCGGAATGCCGGGCCGTGCAGAGCATCGGCCACCGCCTGGCAGAAGCCCTCGTCCTCGCCATGCACCGTGAGCGCAGTAGGCAGGCCCGCCGCGACCTCCCTGGCGAAGGACGGGCCGGTGACCACGGCCAAGGGGACGTTCTCACCAAGCAGATCGCCGGCGACTTCGTGCAAAAAACGTCCGCTGCCGGGCTCGAAGCCCTTGGTCGCCCAGGCGACCCCGGCATGCGCCGGCCGCAGCGGTGCGAGCGCGCGCAAGGTCTCGGCAAACGCGTGCGAGGGCACGACCACGAGCACCAGGTCGCAACCGGCCAGCGCGGCGTGCAGGTCGGTGCTCGCGGCGAGCGCCTCGGGCAGCGCGATGCCGGGCAGGTAGCGCGGATTCTCCCGGCGCGCCCGGATCGCGTCGATCACGGTGGCATCCCGCCCCCACAGCACCACCTCGTAGCCGTGGCGCGCGATCAGTGCGGCGAGCGCGGTACCCCAGGAGCCCGCGCCAAGGACGGCGATCGCCGGTTTGTGCTCAGCATCCACGCGTGAGCGCCGATGCCGGTTCAGGCGTTGCCGGCGGGCTCGGACGTGGCGAGGTCGCCGTTGCCCTGGGCGGCGCGCTGGCGCAGGCCTTCGGCGTACAGCGCCTCGAAGTTGATCGGCTGCAGCAGGAACGGCGGGAAGCCACCGGCCTGGATCAGCTCGCTGATGGTCTGGCGCGCGTAGGGATACAGCACGTTCGGGCAGTGCGTGCCGAGCATGCCGTCCAGTGTCGCCTCGTCGAACCCGGCCAGACCGAAGATCCCGGCCTGTTGCACTTCGGCCAGGTACGCGGTCTTCTCACCCGCGGTGCAGGTCAGGGTGATCCCCAGCACCACCTCATAGGCGTTGTCGCCCACGCGCTGCACGCGCTGGTTCAGATTCATCTGCAGCTGCGGCTGGGCCGGCTCGCTGAACACCTGCGGGGCATTGGGCACCTCGAACGAGACGTCCTTGACGTAGATCTTTTCCACCGTGAACTGCGGGCCATTGGTCTCGGCCGGACCGGCGGCACCGTCATTCATGCCATTCAGGGCTTCATCGGACATCGTTCAACTCCAACGCTGTGCGTCTATGCGAAAAAGAGGGCGATTATGGCATGGGCCGGATACCCAGGCGGGCGCCCGCCATGCCGCGGGCGCGCCGGTCAGGGGCCAGGCAGCGCCTACACACAGCGCATCCCGATCGGTCAGGCGCGGCCCTTGACCAGGGGCAGATCGGCCTGTTGCCAGCCGGCGATGCCGCCGTCGAGCGCGTAGACATGTTCGAAGCCGGCCTTCTTCAGCCGCCGCGCGGCGCCGCTGGAAGCCTGCCCGTCCTTGCATACCACCACCACCGGTAGCGCCTTGGCGCCTGCGAGCTTCTTGTTCTCCGGATCGAACTGGCTCATCAGCACATTTTTCGCGCCTGGAATATGTCCCTTCTCGAAGTCGGCGGCCGGACGCAGGTCCACGACCAGCGCGTTCTCGCGATTGATCAGCGCGGTCAGCGCGGCCGGGCGCAGCAGCTTGAAACCGCGGAACAGCTGCGCGATCTCGTTGCCGATGATCGCCAGGGTGAGCACGGCCAGGCCGATGGACAGCAGGGGGTGACGGCCGGCGAAGGCCATCAATTCTTCAAGGTTCACAGGGGCCATGCGCTCCGGGTCGGGCCGGCATTGTCGCCTGCGCGCCCGAGGCTGGCAAAAAACTACATTCCGGCCCAGAAATCCGGCAGGCCGGAGGTGACCCACCAGGTCTTGGTCGCCGGATCAAAACGCCAGGCCTCGGTATAGCGGATGCTGCGTTCGGTCATGTTGTGCTTGTTGATCACGCCGATCTGGATCTCACGCCGCGCATGCAGCTTGTCCGCCGAGACCTCGGAGGCCAGGTCGGTGTAGGCCGACACCTGGATCTGTCCGTAGCGTTCGAACTCGAGCGCGGTCTTGGGGTGCTGCTCGCGGTACTCAGGGTCGACCGCCGCCCAGGCGCCCTCGAAATTGCCCCAACGGATCGCGGCGGAATAGTCGTACTGACGCTGCTCCAGCTCGTTGCGCTTGTCGCCGCCGGTCGCGCAGCCGGCCAGCGCCAGCACCAGCCATATCAGTACGCTCCACTTTGCCATCCGCATGTCCGCTCTCCCCGCAGTCGCGGCCATCCTACCCTTTGGCGATTGCCACGTAACGCGCCTCGGCGCGAACCGCGTCTCCGCCGGCGGGCATGAGCACGCAGGCGGCGATATTCACCGAGACGCGACCCTGGGCACGCAGCGCGGCGGCGATGTCGGGCCACGCTTGCCCGGTCGCCAGCCATGCGCGGGCTTCCAGATCGGCGTACAGCGGCGCGCGATAGCGCACCCGGGTGTCGGCGACGAAGACATCCGCGGAAAGCCCGGCTTCGCGCAGCTTGAGGGTGACCAGCCCCCAGCCTGCCAGGGTCATCAGCGACACCAGGCTCCCACCGAATGCGCAGTCCTTGTCGTTGACGTGCGCCGCCAGCGGCGCGCGCAGCCGCAGCGTCTCGCCGTCGCAGGCCGCCGGCTGCAGCTGCAGCGCGGCCACGGGGGGCATCGCGCGGTAGTGCGCGTCCAGCCAGCTCAAATCCGCTTGTGATTCCATCTATGCTCCTCGTATGCCACGCGCTCCGGGTCATCGCCTGCAAGGATGCCATGTCGTCTCTCTACGTCCGGTAGGCGACCACGAGGCATTGCGGCGCGCAGCCGCGCGCGAAGGCGCGCGGCTGCTGGCCCTGTCGCCATGGCGCATCGAGCCGCGTGACGACGCGACGACCCGCGACCAGCTTCGAAAGGCGCTGCAGGCATCGCGCGTGGTGTTCACCAGCCCATCCGCGGTGCGCGCCGCGCTTGTGCTGCGGCCGCTGCGCACCCGACGTGGCCAGCTTTGGTGCGCCGTCGGCGACGGGACCGCCCTGGCGTTGCGGCGTGCGGGAATCGCGCGGGTGGAAGCGCCGCGACGGATGGACAGCGAAGGCCTGCTGGACCTGCCCGTTCTGACCGACGTGCGCGGCACCGATATCGGCCTGATCACCGCACCGGGCGGGCGCGACCGCATCGCGACCGGCCTGCTCGGACGCGGTGCTCGGATCCTGCGCGCGGATGTATACACCCGCGTCCCGGTCGCGCCATCGGCTGCTGCGCAGGCCCGCCTGCGCGCGCTGCGACGGCGTCCGTGGCTGGCCTTGAGCAGCGGACAGGCGTTGCACCAGGTGCTGGCGCAGCTGCCAGCGGCAGCGTGCGATCGCCTGCTGCGCGCACGCGTGGCGGCTGCAAGCGATCGCCTGGCAGCGCTCGCGCGGGAAGCTGGCTTCGACGACATCCGCGTCGCTGCCAGTGCCCGCCCGCGCGATCTGATCGCAGCCATGGCAGGCACTACCGGCTGACCGCGACCTCGATGCCATGCCGATCTTCGGCGCGTAGCCTTGCTGGCCGCATTTCCGGAACCGGTCCCTGCGTGCAGCTGCGACCCTCGCTCCGGTTCCGTTCAGCCAGTTCGACACGAACGCAACGCCCGGCAGGCTAACGTCGGGGCGGACAAGGAGATCGACATGAAACTCTTCGGCAACGTGCTGTTCTGGATCGTGCTGGTGCTGCTCGGCGCCCTGGCCGCCCAGTTCGTGCTGCAGGATCCGGGTTACGTGCTGGTGCGCTACCGCGGCATGGACTACACAACCACGGTGGCCATGGCACTGGCCACGCTGCTCGGCGCCCTGATCGCGCTGGTCGTGCTATGGAAGCTCGTCACCTTGCCGTTTCGCGCGTGGCGCGAACACGGCGACCGTCGCAGTCGCGCGCGCCTGGGCGAAGGCCTCGATGCCCTGCATTACGGCCAGTACGATCGGGCCGAGAAGCTGCTCGCGCAGGCTGCCGCTGACGATGACAGCATCGCCGCAAGCGCAAGGATTGCTGCCGCGCGCGCGGCCATGCGTCGTGGCGACCCGGATGCGGCCCGCGCGCAGCTTGATGCGCTGGGAGAACGCCATGCCGCTGCACGCGCGATCGCGATAGCGGAACAGGCGCTACGCGAGCAGCGCCCCACCGATGCGCTGGTGGCGCTGGATGCGCCCGCTGCGCAGCCGCTCCCGCCGCGCGGTCTCGTCTTGCGCGCAGAAGCGCTCGCCGCGTCCGGCCAGTCGGCCGAGGCCTATGGGCTGCTCGGTTCGCTGCGCAAGCAGAACGCAATGCCCACCGCGCGGCTGGACGAATACCAGGAACGCTGGGCCGCGGCATCGTTGCGCGAGGCGCCCGACACCAATGCGCTGGCCGATCGCTGGCAAGCGCTGCCGAAACCGTTGAAGACCGATCCGGCCGTAGTCTCGGCTTACGCGGATCGGGCACACGCGCTCGGCTGGGACGATGCTGCGATCAAGGCGGTCGAACAGGCGCTGGATGCGCGCTGGGACGAAGGCCTGGCCGCGCGCTACGGCGGTCTGCCACCGGCACATGCGCAAGCCAGACAGATCGTGCTCGAGCGCTGGCTGCGCGCGCATCCTGCCAGCCCCACGCTGCTGCTGTCGCTCGCACGTTCGCATCGCGAACAGGGCCGATGGGCCGAATCGGAGGATTACCTGCAGCGCGCTCTGGCCCAAGGCGCCGGCAGCGCTGCCTGGGAAGAGCTGGGACATGGTTATGCGTCCGCCGGCGACCAAGCGCGCGCTCGCATCGCCTATGCGAACGCGTTGCGTACCGCGCGCGGCGAAAGCGCAGCAGAACTACCAAGCGACAACAGGTTCCGGGCGGTCGCGCCGGTCGTTGCCGAAGAACGCGACGAACATGGGATGCCGCGCCTGCGTCAGTAGCCGATCCGCGCAGGGGCGGTCGCGGTCGACGCATCGAGCGCGCCGCAGCGCATGGTTTCTTCCGCGTATGCCGCGCGCGCAGTCCGCGCGCAGTCAGCGTTCCAGGATCGCCACCACGCCCATTCCGCCGGCGGTGCAGATCGATACCAGACAGCGGCCGCTGCCGCGTTCGGCGAGCTGTTTGGCGGCGGTGGCCACGATCCGCGCGCCGGTGGCGGCGAACGGGTGCCCGGCCGCGAGCGACGAGCCGAGCGGGTTGATTCTGGCGGGGTCGATCCGACCCAAGGGCGCATCCAGATCAAGGCGCGTGCGGCAGTAGTCCTCGCTCTCCCAGGCGCGCAGCGTGCACAGCACCTGCGCCGCGAAGGCTTCGTGGATCTCGTAGATGTCGAAGTCCTGCAATGCGAGGCTGTTGCGCTTCAACATTTCCGAAACCGCCACGGTCGGCGCCATCAGCAGGCCCTCGCCGTGGACGAAATCGACCGCGGACACATGCGCGTCGCGGATCCGGCACAGCACTTCGTGGCCGTGCGCGCTGGCCCAGTCCTCGGACGCCACGAGGCAGGCCGAGGCACCGTCGGTCAGCGGGGTCGAATTGCCCGCGGTGAGGGTGCCGCGACCGGAGGTCCTGTCGAACGCGGGCTTGAGGGTGGCCAGCTTTTCGATGCTGGTGTCGGGCCGCAGGATGTTGTCGCGCGAAACGCCGCGGAAACTGACCACCAGATCCTCGAAGAAGCCGCGCTCGTAGGCGGCGGCCAACTTGTGGTGCGAAGCGGCAGCGAGCTCATCCTGCGAGTCGCGCGAGATGTTCCACTGCTTGGCCATGTCCTCGCAGTGGTCGCCCATCGATTTGCCGGTGCGCGGCTCGGCCACACCGGGGAAGTCCGGCTTCAACTCGCGCAACGAGAAACCTTTGAACGCGGCAATCTTGTCCCTGGTCGATTTCGCCGCCGCGGCTGCGAGCAGGCGCTGGCGCAGCGCCTTGCCATAGACGATCGGCACATCCGAGGTGGTGTCCGAGCCACCCCCGATGCCGACCTCGATCTGACCGACGGCGATCTTGTTGGCGATGGTAATGATGCTGTCCAGACCGGTGCCGCAGGCCCGCTGCAGGGTGATGCCGGGGGTCAGCGGCGACAGGCCGGAGGAGAGCGTGGCTTCGCGCGCGAGATTCCAGTCCGACGAGTGCTTGATCACCGCGCCCATCGCCACTTCGCCCAGCTGCTGGCCGTGCAGTCCGAACTTCTCGACCAGCGCGCCCAGCGTACGCACCGACATGCCCAGGTTGCCGACGTCGGAGTACGCGGTGTTCTGGCGGCAGAACGGGATGCGGACGCCGCCGAGGACGGCGACAGGACGGCCTTGCAGCATCGTGCGGATTCCTTGTGCGAAGCGTGTAGCGAGCGGCCTGTCGGGCCGCTCCGGGCATAATCGCAGTGTAGCGCCAATCAACCGACCCTTCTCTCACGATGCAGTCTCCAGACGCCCGGCTTTTCCAGGCATTCACGCAGGCGCGCGGCGTACTGGCGCTGGAGCTTTCGCCTGGCAGCACGATCGCGCACGAAGCGCTGCAGCAGGCAGATGCCGGCCGCCTCGCCGGCCTGGTGGGTCGTGACGTGGGTACGCTGGTGCCGGAGGCGAGGGAGCTCGACCTGGTCTTCGCCGCCGCGCATTTCGATCCGGCGGAAGTACTGCGGCCGGGCTGGCCCTTGCATCGGCGGCTGGACGAATTGCACCAGCGCGCGCCGAAAGCCGGCCACGGTCCGCGCGTCATCGCTTTCGGCGCCGATCGCGACGGGCAGATCCCGCAGCCGTTGCGCGCAGAGGACGAACTGCGCGGCGGCAGTCTGCGGGTGCTTCCGTTCCTGTTCGCCGGCGAAGCCGCCGTGGCTGGCGCGGCCGCCGAACGCATGGAGACGCTGCTGATGGATCGCGGCATGGCCCAGGCCGACACCGCCCTGTGCGCGCAGGAGGCCTTCGGCGCGCGCATCGAACACGCGCGCTACCTCACCGTGCACGACCTGGCGGCGATGACCGCCCTGCAGTACCACAATCTGGGTCTGGACGCGCTATGGCGCGTTGTCGAAGCCGCGCTGCTCACGCCCGACCGGGAAGCCGTACTCGACGCGGCGCCAGAGCCGCTGCTGCGCTATGCCGGCGGCGAAGCGCGCATCGCCCTGTTTTCGCCCGACGCGTGGCGACGACGCTACATGCCGGAAAGCGAGGACGATGCGACCAGGCTCGAACGCCGCTTCGAACTGTTCCAGGCGCGCCAGCGCCAGTTCGCCGCGGTCCTGCAGGCGCATGGCATCGACGTGACGTTCGCGCATTGCGACGAAGCCGGCGAACTGTAGGAGCGTCGCCCGGCGCGAGCCCGCCGCGATCATCGTTCCGCTGCGACCGCTTGCAAGCCGCCGCAGCGGCCTTGGACATGGGTTCGGTCCGGAGAATCCTGGATCGCTGGCTGCTTCTGTCGCGCCGAAGCGATGTGCCTACAGAAGTGCTTCGTAGATCTCGTACCCGGCATCGCGCATGCCCAGCGCGGTGTAGGTCGCCCGTGCCGCGGCATTGTCGCGTTCCATGTACAGACGCAGGCCGATCGCGCCCGGCGTGGTGCGCGCCAGCGCCTCGACGTGGCGATACAGCGCTGCGAATACGCCCCGGCGTCGAAACCGGGGCAGGACATAGACGCTCTGGATCCACCACCAGTCGCCATTGCGCCAGTCGCTCCACTCGTGGGTGAGCATCAGCGTGCCCGCGGGCGCGCCGATGGTGTCGCTGCCGGCCAGGTCGTCATGCATCGCCACGAAGTAGCGGGCCTTGGCGGGATCGGACAGGCCGGCCTCGATCCCGGCCCGCACTGTGGGCGGATCGAGCGCCTTGCCTTCGGTTTCCTGCGCCATGGCGATGGCGCACTCGGCCAGCCAGGCGGCGTCGGCCGCGACCGCGGCGCGCACGCGCAGCGGCTGCACGCTCGCCATGCCTTGCTTCATCGCGGGATCTCAGCCGGCGTTGATCACGCCGCAGGCGATGCGCGAACCCGCATTGCCCGCCGGCTGGCTGGTGTAGTCGTCCGGATCGGCGTGCACGACCACGGCCTTGCCGACCACGTCATTCGCACCGCCGCCGCCGAGCACCACGCCGGAGAAATGCGCGTTGACCGTCGCGACGCCTTCGGCGTTGGCGACCAGGTTGTCGTTGTCGCCCGCATGATGCTGCGGATTGGTCATGCGTCCGTGAGGTTTGGCGGCGGGATTGAAATGGCCGCCTGCGCTGGAGGCGTCGACCGCGCTGCAATCGCCCTTCTCGTGGATGTGGAAGCCGTGGGTGCCATTGGGCTTGAGTCCGCCGATGGTGCCGGTGACGTGCACTCCGTCGCTCATGGGCATCAGCTTGAGCTGACCGCTGGCCAGGCTGCCCGACGCGGCGGCCAGATTGACGCTGGCCGATGCAACGGTGCTGGTGCTGGTGCTGGTGCTGGCTGGCGCCGGTGCGTCCTGCGCGGCGACCGGCGAACCCGTGCGGTGCTCGCCGGTTCCTGCGCAACCTGCAAGCACGAGCATCGTGGCGATGGTGGAAAGCGAAAAGGTTTTGCGCATCTGGATCTCCGTGTCGACCGGTGGATGCCGACCCTATCCGAAATCAAGTTGAAACCCCATGAAGCCGCTGCGATAACCCTGTCAGCGACGCTTGCGACCCGGCCCCAACTTGCGGGTCAGGGTATTGCGACCCATGCCCAGGCGCGCGGCGGCTTCGCCGCGGTGGCCTGCGGTCTGTTCCAGCGCCGCATCCAGCAGGATCCGGTCCAGCGCCGCGCGCGCCTGTGCATGCAGCCCCGTATCGCCTTCGGACAGGCGGACCCGCGCCCAGTCGGCCAATGCCAGCTCCCAGGCATCGGCGGACGCGGCTGCGCCTGCTTCGTGCAGCGACGACACCGCCTGCAGGTCCGCGATGCCGATCGCATCGCCCGGCGCCAATGCGGCCAGGCGCCAGCACAGATTTTCGAGTTCGCGCACGTTGCCAGGCCAGTCGTGCGCCTGCATCCGGGCGATCGCCGGCCGGGTCAGGGTCTTGGGCACGGTGCCCAGCCGGCGTGCCGCGGCGGCAAGGAAGCGCGCGGCGAGCAGCGGAATGTCTTCGCTGCGCTCGCGTAGGGGCGGCAACATCAGCCGCACCACGTCGAGCCGGTGCAGCAGATCGGCGCGGAAGCGGCCCTCGGCCACCAGGGATTCGAGCGGCTGGTGGGTGGCGGCCACGACCCGCACGTTCACGCGGATCAGTTCGCGACCGCCGACCCGGAAGAACTCGCCTTCGGCCAGCACCCGCAACAGCCGGGTCTGCAGGGCGAGCGGCATATCGCCGATTTCGTCCAGGAACAGGGTGCCGTGGTCGGATTGCTCGAAGCGTCCGACGTGACGTTTGCTGGCGCCGGTGAACGCCCCGGCTTCATGGCCGAACAGCTCGCTTTCGAGCAGCTCGGAAGGAATCGCGGCGGTATTGAGCGCGATGAAGGGCGCGCGGGCGCGTGGCGATTCCCGGTGCAGGGCGCGCGCGACCAGTTCCTTGCCGGTCCCGGTCTCGCCGGTGATCAGCACATTCAACGGCGCCTGTGCAACCCGGCCGATGTTGCGGAACAACGCCTGCATCCGCGCCGATTCGCCGACCAGAACCGCCTCCTGCAGGACTTCGCTCGCCTGTGCAGGTATCGGGGCGGGGAGTGCATCGCGCTCGCGCGATGCCGGCAGCGCGCGCGCCGCGAGCGCCACGGCCGCGTCCAGATCGAAGGGCTTGGACAGGAATTCGTAGGCGCCGCCGCGGAAGGCGCCTGCGGTGCTGGCGATGTCGGTGTAGGCGCTCATCACGATCACTGGCAGATCCGGATGTGCCGCCTTGAGTTTGTCCAGCAGCACCAGGCCGTCGTCGCCGGGCATGCGCACGTCGGTGAACAACAGGTCGGGCGGGTGATCGCCCAGCGCGGCAAGCGCATCGGCGGCGTTCTCGAAGCCCTCCACCGCATGACCCGCCTCGCGCAGTGCGGTGGCCAGGACGAAACGCACCGCGCGCTCGTCGTCCACCACCCAGATGCGCGCGCTCATGGCGCGGCCTCACGCAGGGTTGCCCGCGGTGTCGCCACACGGGCAGCGGCGTTCATGTTTGCACCTCCGCCATCGGCAGCAGCAGCGTGAACACGGTATGTCCTGGCCGCGAGCGGTAGGCGAGCGAACCGCGGTGCTCGCGCGCCACCTGCTGCGCCAGCGCCAGACCAAGGCCACTGCCCTCCGCACGCCCGGATACCAGCGGCAGGAACAGACGTTCGGTCAGGTCCTCGGGCACGCCGCGGCCGTCGTCGATGATGTCCAGGCGCAGCGCCAGGGCGTGCAGTTCATCGCCGATGCGTACGCTGTATTCGGCACGGGTGCGCAGTTGCACGCTGGCGGCGCCGGCTTCGATCGCGTTGCGCACCAGGTTCCAGGTCGCCTGGGTCAGGCGGTCGACATCGCCCAGCACGTCCGGCAGGCTCGGGTCGTAATCGCGCACCAGCTTCACCGCCCAGCCCGCATCGGTCTCGGCCAGCCGCAGCACGCGCTCGAGCACGACGTGGACGTTGAGCGCCGCGTGCGGCTGCGCCGGGCGCGGCGAAAGCAGGCGATCGAGCAGCAGGGTCAGGCGTCCGACCTCGGCTTCGATCAGGCTGGTGAGTTCGGCCGACTCGGGATCGTCGCGATGGCGTCTTGCGAGCAGCTGCGCCGCGCCCTTGAGCCCGGCCAGGGGATTGCGCAGTTCGTGCGCCAGCCCCCTGAGCGCGGCCGACAGCGCCGAAGGCAGGGCGAGCGCGGGGTCCTCGCCGGGGAACTCGTCGACCGGGTGCGCCTCCAGCAGCCAGCCGCCGAACTCGGTCCGGGTGAGCCAGGCGTCGGCGAAGCGCGCCTCGCCGCCCAGGTAGGCCAGCGAAACCCGGCGCAACCGGAGCGGGTCGTCGCCTCCGGAACCGGAAATCGCGCGGCGCAGCAGTTCGCCGCCGTGCTCCAGCGCGGCCAAGGGCTGGCCGGGCAGCCGGCGCGGGCTGACCCCGAGCCAGCGTGCGAAGGCGGTATTGCTCCCCTCGATATGGCCATGGGCATCCGCCCACACCACAGGGGTGGTCAGCTGGTCGAGTTCCGGGAGGCGATCCATGGTCATTGCACCAAATTAGTGCAATCCCCGTGCCGTCGCCAGCTCAACGGCCATCGGGATCGGTCAGTGCATGCAGGACCCGCAGGTCCTGCGCATCGAAGGCCGCCTGCGGATCGTCGCCGTCATCGCGCCCGCGGTAGTGGCGATGGAAGGCGCGCACGGCCGCCGCCCGGTCGTCCAGCGGGTAGCCCAGCGCGCGCATGGCGAGCCAGGGATCGAATCCGGCCGGCGGGTCGATAGTCGCCTCCGCGGGCCAGCGGCCGAAGCCGGCGTCGGCCAGGCGCTTCCAGGGAAAGCGCGCGCCCGGATCGCGTTTGCGCGTCGGCGCCAGGTCGGCATGGGCGATGACCTGGGTCTTCGGGACGTCCAGCCGTTCGCACAGGTCCTGCAGCAGCACCAGCAACGCGGCGAGCTGCGGCTCGGTGAACGGCTCGACGCCATCGTTGTCGAGCTCGATGCCGATCGACGCGGAATTCAGATCGGTGATCGCGCCCCAGCGACCACCGCCCGCATGCCAGGCGCGCTCTGCATCGGCGACCAGTTGGTAGAGACGGCCATCTTCGCCGATCAGATAGTGCGCGCTGACCTTGCCGCCGCTGTTCCGGGTGCGCAATGTGTCCAGGCTTTCCTGTGCCGACTCCTGCTCGGTCGCATGCAGCACGATGATCACCGGCCTGCGCGTGTCGTAATTCGGCGATGGCACCCAGGCGGCCAGTGGATTGCGCACCGGCGCCTGCGCGCAGGCGGCAAGCAGCAGACATGCCAGCACGAGGTTTGGACGGAGCTTGACGAGGTGCGGGCGCACGCCGGGATTATGCCGAATCGCGCAGCAGCAGCTGCCAGTACGCGACGTCGACCCACTGCCCGAACTTGTATCCGGTTTCGCGGAAATGCGCGACCTGTTCGAAGCCGAGCGCCGCGTGCAGGGCCACGCTCGCCGGATTGGGCAATGCCGCGCCGCCAATCACCGCATGCACATCGAGCCCGCGCAATTCGGCGATCAGGCCTGCGTAAAGCGCGCGCCCGACCCCGCGACCGACGACGTCCGGCGCCAGGTAGATCGACGATTCGACGCTGTGCCGGTAGGCGGCCCGCGCGCGCCACTGGCTCGCATAGGCATAGCCGACCACCGCATTGTCCGATTCCGCCACCAGCCATGGCAGTCCCTGCGCGTTGATCTCGGCGACACGCGCCGCCATCTCCTCGACCGGCACCGGGTCGAGTTCGAAGGTGATCACCGTGTCGGCGACGTAATGGTTGTAGATGGCCGCGATGCGCGCGGCGTCTTCGGTGCCGGCGCGCCGCAGTTGCAGCGGCGTCAGGGAATTCATCGGACAGGCCTTCGGTAAAAAAGGACGCCGACGCGCATGCGAACATGCGCGCCGGCATCTGGCATCGCGCGGCGGACGTGGGGAGGGACAGCACCCGCCGCGGCGCCTCAAGCTTCGTATGCAGTTTCTCCGTGCGAAGTGATGTCCAGTCCTTCCCGTTCGGCATCCTCGGCAACGCGCAGGCCGACGGTGTACTTGACGATCAGGAACGCGATCAGCGCTACCACGCCCGACAGCACCAGCGTGACCAGCACGCCCTGCGCCTGGATCCAGACCTGGCTGGCGATGCTGTAGTCGGGCAGCGCGGTCTCGGTGACGTAGTCCCAGATCCCTGCGCCGCCCAGCGAGGGCGCGGCGAATACGCCGGTCAGCAGTGCGCCGGTGATGCCGCCGATTCCGTGTACGCCGAACACATCCAGGCTGTCATCCGCGCGCAGCAGCTTCTTCAGGCCGCTCACGCCCCACAGGCACAGCACGCCGGCGATCGCGCCGATCGCGAGCGCGCCGTTGAGCCCGACGAAGCCCGCTGCCGGGGTGATCGCCACCAAGCCGGCCACCGCGCCGGAAGCCGCCCCCAGCAACGAAGGCTTGCCCTTGATCAGCCACTCGGCCACGGTCCAGGCCACCACCGCCGCCGCCGTAGCGAGGAAGGTATTGACGAAGGCGATCGCCGCCACGCCGCCGGCTTCGAGCGCCGAGCCTGCGTTGAAGCCGAACCAGCCGACCCACAGGATCGAGGCGCCGACCATGGTCAGGGTCAGGTTGTGCGGCTTGATCGCCTCACGCCCGTAGCCGGTGCGCTTGCCGATCACATACGCACCCACCAGGCCGGCGATCGCCGCATTGATGTGCACCACCGTGCCACCGGCGAAATCCAGCGCGCCCTTGGCGAACAGGAATCCGGATTTTGCGAGCACGCCGTCGACCGCGTCGGTATCGGTGAACGCATCCGGGCCGGGGAAGAACCAGACCATGTGCGCCATCGGCAGGTAGGCGAAGGTGAACCACAGCACCGTGAACAGCAGGACCCCGGCGAACTTCACGCGCTCGGCGAACGCGCCCAGGATCAGCGCGCAGGTGATGCATGCAAATGCGCCCTGGAACACGAAGAACGCCAGCTCCGGGATGTACACGCCCTTGGTGAACGTGGCACCGATGGAGGCGGCGTCGAGTCCGTTGGCGAACAGGCGATCGGTGCCGCCGATGAAGGCGCTGCCTTCGGTGAAGGCGAAGCTGTATCCATACAGCGCCCACAGCACCGCCACCAGCGAGAACACCACCAGGTTCTGGATCAGGATCGACAGCACGTTCTTCGAGCGCACCAGGCCGCCGTAGAACAGCGCCAGTCCCGGCAGGGTCATGAAGATCACCAGGGCCGTGGATACCAGTACCCAGACCGTGTCCGGTTTGCTGATGGCCGGCGCCGGCGCGGCTTCCTCCGCAGGCGCGGCGGCCGCAGCCTCCGCGGGCGCCGTTTCCGACGCGGACGGCGGCGCAGCGTCGGCCGGCGCTTCCGCCACTGGAGTTGCGGGCGTTTCCGTCGCCGGATCCTGGGCCAGAGCCTGGCCTGTCAGCATCAAGCCGCACAGCGCCGCCAAGCAGAGCGCGTGTACGCGGGTACGCCACCCGGAAAGCAATCGCGTGTTCATGGGGACCTCCGAGGACGGGTTAGAGCGCATCGGCGTCGATCTCGCCGGTGCGGATGCGGACGACCTGTTCGATCGCGCTGACGAAGATCTTTCCGTCGCCGACCTTGCCGGTGGCGGCGGACTTCTGCACGGCTTCGAGCGCCGCCTCGAGCATGTCGTCGGTGACGGCGCATTCGATCTTCAGTTTCGGCAGGAAGTCGACGACGTATTCCGCGCCGCGATACAGCTCGGTGTGGCCCTTCTGGCGACCGAAGCCCTTGACTTCGGTCACGGTGACCCCGGACACGCCGACTTCGGTGAGCGCCTCGCGCACCTCGTCGAGCTTGAACGGGCGGATGATGGCGGTGATCAGTTTCATCTGCTTCCTCCGTTGTGGTGCGATGCGGTCGCGGCCATCAGAACGCCTTGGCGAGGGTGAGCGCGAAGCGTCCGTCGGCGATGCGGGTGCCAAGCGCGTTGGTGTACAACGCCTCCTCGGCGTCGGTGTCGGTATAGGCTGCGGCCACCGAGAAGCCGTTCTCGAAGGCCTTGGTGACGCCGAGCTTCCAGTCGGTGTACTCGAAGTCCTCGTTGTCCTCGATCCACTGCTTGCCGCCGTGCACGTTTAGCGTCCAGCCGGGGGTGAAGGTCCAGTTGAGCGAAGCGTCGAGATAGCCGCTGCCTTCCGAACCGACATAACCGAACAGTTCGGTGAGGGCGTGGGAATACTTCAGGCCCAAGGACAGGGTTTCGATCGGGGCGACGGTCGCACCGACATAGATTTCCGTGGTGTCTGCACGGCTGAAGCCGTCGGGGAAATCGCCGGGGTAGTAGTAGGTCAGCACACCGACGTCATAGCCAAAGATGTCGCCTGCCTTGCCGCGGTAGCCGACATAGCCGTCGAGCTCCAGGCTGCTGGAGATGTCGCCGGGAATATCCGACAGCCAGCTGATGTTGCTGCCCCAGGCACCGGCATAGAAGCCGCTGTCGTGGGCGTACTCGACGCCGGCCTGCACGGCCGGATCCTCGTTGGTCTGCGATACGCCGCGGAAGACGTAGTCGCTGGTCAATGCAGCCGAACCGGAAACACCGGCCTGTGCGGCGCCCGCGGCAGCGAGGCCGAGCATCGCGGCGAGGGCGGTGGCGATCTTTTTGTTGCTGAACGACATGATGGGCTCCACTGCAAGGGAAGCCCTCCCCGGATGTTGCGTGTTGTTGCGTGCGGGCACTCTGTCGGCGCCCTGCACGTACTGCCTGCTCCTGTCGTGGATCGTTCCGATCCGTGGGCCCGATATCGCCGGACCCCGTCCCTGCCTTCGTGCGAATCCTGCTTCGGTCGAGCGGGGCTTGCCCCGCCCGACCAGGCCGGGCCGCGACGGAACACCCTCCGCCGCGACCGTACTGATCAAATCGCGTAATACATCTGGTTTTCGAGCTGCGGCGCGCCGGACATCCGCCCTTCCGAAGCTGCAGCAACTCGCATCCGGTCCTCCATCAGATGGTGTAGTACATCTGGTATTCGAGCGGGTGCGGAGTGGGCGTTTGCGCGGCACTGCCGCGCGCCCGCTCCGAACGCCCGCCGCGCTGCGGCGGGCCGGACATCCGCCAGCCCGAAGCCTGCGACCTTGGTGTCCTCATGCAGCATCAGATGGTGTAGTACATCTGGTATTCCAGCGGATGCGTCGCCGCGCGGAAGCGGGTGACCTCCTGCATCTTCAACGCGATGTAGCCGTCGATGAAGTCGTCGCTGAACACGCCGCCGGCCTTGAGGAACTCGCGATCCTTGTCCAGCGCCTCCAGTGCCTGGTCGAGCGAGTGGCACACGGTCGGGATGTTCTTCTCTTCCTCCGGCGGCAGGTCGTACAGGTCCTTGTCGCTGGGGCCGCCCGGATCGATCTGGTTCTTGATGCCGTCCAGTCCGGCCATCAGCAGCGCGGCGAAGGTCAGGTAGCCGGAGTTCATCGGATCGGGGAAGCGGATCTCGATGCGGCGCGCCTTCGGGTTGGCAACGTACGGAATGCGGCACGACGCCGAACGGTTGCGCGCCGAATAGGCGAGCATGACCGGCGCCTCGAAGCCCGGCACCAGGCGCTTGTAGGAATTGGTGGTCGAGTTGGCGAACGCGTTGATCGCACGCGCGTGCTTGAAGATGCCGCCGATGTACCACAGCGCGGTCTGCGACAGGCCGCCATAGCCGTCGCCGCTGAACAGGTTCTGCCCGCCCTTGGCCAGCGACTGGTGCACGTGCATGCCGCTGCCGTTGTCGCCGACGATCGGCTTGGGCATGAAGGTCGCGGTCTTGCCGTTGCGGTGGGCGACGTTCTTGATGATGTACTTCATGGTCAGCAGTTCGTCGCCCTTCTGCACCAGGGTGTTGAACTTGGTGCCGATCTCGCACTGGCCGGCGTTGGCGACCTCGTGGTGGTGCACTTCGACCTCGATGCCGACCTGCTCGAGCGTCTTGCACATCTCAGCGCGCAGGTCGTGCAGCGAATCCAGCGGCGCGACCGGGAAATAGCCGCCCTTGATCATCGGCCGGTAGCCGGTGTTGCCGCCTTCGTACTCGCGTCCGGAGTTCCAGTGCGCTTCCTCCGAGTCGATGTGGAAGAAGGTGTGCCCCATGTCGTTGGCGAAGCGGACGGCATCGAAGATGAAGAATTCCGGCTCCGGGCCGAAGAAGGCCTGGTCGGCGATGCCGCTGGACTTGAGATGCGCCTCGGCGCGCTTGGCCACGCCGCGCGGATCGCGCGAATAGGCCTGCATCGTGGCCGGATCCAGGATGTCGCAGGTCAGGATCAGGGTCGGATCGGCGGTGAACGGGTCGATGAACGCGGTGCCCGGATCGGGCAGCAGCACCATGTCCGACTCGTTGATGCCCTTCCAGCCGCTGATCGACGAACCGTCGAACATCTTGCCGTCCTCGAACAGCCCGGGCTCGACGATCGACTTGGGAAAGGTGACGTGATGCTGCACGCCACGCATATCGGCGAAGCGCAGGTCGACGAATTCGACCTTGTG
The DNA here is from genome assembly GCF_022662515.1 of Lysobacter sp. M15. Classification (NCBI taxonomy): domain Bacteria; kingdom Pseudomonadati; phylum Pseudomonadota; class Gammaproteobacteria; order Lysobacterales; family Lysobacteraceae; genus Lysobacter; species Lysobacter sp. M15. The sequence goes on from NZ_JAKPBV010000013.1 coordinate 95,004, forward strand.
GTCCTTGATCAGCTTTTCGACGTGTTCGATGGACATCGGGGTGGTTCCGTGATGATGGGCAGGGTTGCGGGGTATCCAGCAAGGGGTGTGCCAACCCGGAACGCACGCCAACTAGTTGATTTTCATGCAATGTTGCGAGCAGGTATCGCCTGTATGCACCAAGATGGACGTGCTCGATTTAGCGTTTGCACTGGTATGGTGCATAAGTCCGCGCCGCCCGCCCTCCGTGCAGCGCCCTTGCCGATCGGCACCCGAGCAGGGCCAGGGCCGGCTTCCGGTACCCTGCCTCGTTTTTACCCGTCCCCCGACCAGACCTCCGGCCCATGACCGATCTGCTCGCCGCGCTGCTGCTCGGCATCATCGAAGGCATCACCGAATTCCTGCCCATTTCCAGCACCGGGCATCTGCTGATCGCCGAGCGCTGGCTGGGCCACCGCAGCGACCTGTTCAACATCTCGATCCAGGCCGGGGCGATCCTGGCGGTGGTCCTGATCTACCGGCAACGCCTGTGGGATCTGGCGATGGGCTTCATCGGCCGCGGCGCACCAGCCGGTCACGATCCGGCCGGTCTTGCGCTGACGCCGGCGCAAGCGCGCGATTACGCGTTCAAGCTGCTGGTCGCCTTCGCGGTAACGGCGATCGGCGGACTGCTGGTCAAGGCGCTGGGATGGGAGCTGCCGGAACGGATCACGCCAATCGCCTGGGCCCTGATCCTCGGTGGCGTGTGGATGATCGCAGCCGAGCAGCTGGCGGCCAGACGCGCGGCGGCCCTGGGCGAACGAGTGCAGATCTCCTGGCTGGCCGCGATCCTGGTCGGGATCGCGCAGGTGGTGGCCGGTGTGTTTCCCGGCACCTCGCGCTCGGGCGCCACGATCTTCGTCGCGCTGCTTGCAGGCACGACCAATCGCGCGGCCGCCACCGAGTTCGCCTTTCTGGTCGGCATTCCGACCATGTTCGCCGCCACCGCCTACGAGCTGCTCGACGTGATCGGGAGCGGCGCGGCCGCGCACGAGGACTGGAGCGCATTGGCGATCGCGTTCACAGCCTCGGCGATCACCGCCTTCGTCGCGGTGAAGTGGCTGCTGCGCTACATCCAGAGCCACCGCTTCACGCTGTTCGCGGTGTATCGCTTCGTGATCGGTGCGGCGCTGCTGCTGCTCATTCCCAACGGCGCGTGACGGTTGGTTTCGCGCATCGCGCTAGCGCAGCCACCACCACCACACGCCCAGGCCCAGCAGCAGTACCCACAGCAGCACGATCGCGGCCGCCGCCATGCGGCTGGTGGGCAGCTGCGCGGCGCGTTCGGCCCGCGCGCGGGCGCGTTCGACGATCTCGGGCGGCGTGAGCCGGATCAGCAGGGCGATGGCCAGCGGGATCAGGACCAGATCGTCGAGCAGGCCCAGCACCGGAATGAAGTCCGGGATCAGGTCGATCGGGCTGAACGCGTAGGCAGCGACCGCCAGCGCGAGCACGCGCTGTGGCCACGGCAGCGCCGGATCGCGCGCGGCGAACCACACCGTCAGCGCCTGCCGCTTCAGCGCGCGGGCACGGGCGCGCCAGTGGCTAATGGGGCAGATGCAGCGAATAGGTGCCGTAGGTCGATGCCTCGCCCAGCACGTGACCGTGCATGGCGCGGAACACGTCCGCAGCCGTGAACCGGTCCGCAACGTCGAGCCGCTCCACGTCCAGCGCGAACACGCGGAAGAAATACCGGTGTTCGCGCAGGTCGTTGGGCGGTGGGTACGGACCGTCGTAACCGAAGTAGTCGCCCGCCATGTCGGCATCGCCGGCGAACCATCCGGTGTAGTCGTTCAGGCCCTGGCGTGCGCCGGCCGGGCCGTGCGGCGCGGCCTTGCCCCTCTTGTCGATGCCGTCGCTGCAGCTGCCCGCGTGGATCTCGTGTACGTCGCCTGGAATGTCGACCATCGCCCAGTGCACGAAGTCTCCGCGCGGATGTGCGACCGGGATTTCCACACCCGCCTGGCCCACCAGGGCGGCGTCGGTAGGCGCATCGGTATCGATGCACAGCAGCGCGAACGAACGCGTGCCCTCGGGTACGTCGTTCCATGCGAGCTGCGGATTGCGGTTGCCGCCGAAGCCGTCCTGCGCGCCCATGGCGAACTCGGGCGGGATGCGGTGGCCGTGTTCGAAGCTGTCGCTGCGGATCTTCATTGTCTGCTCCTGTGCCGGCGAGTATCGCCTAGGGCCTGTTAACCCTAGACCTGCGTCAACGCCTGTGACAGGCGATCGCTCACCCAGCCTTCGGCGAATCCGTCCAGGCGCGCGTTCTGCAGAAAGCCGCAATGTCCGCCCCATCGCGCGATATCCAGGTGCGCGGTGGCGGGCAGGCGCAGGGCGCGGAATTCGGCCACCGGGATCACCGGATCGTCCTCGGCCATGAGGATGTCGGCCGGCACGGTCAGCGCGGACAGCCGTTCGCCGGCGATGGAATAGCCTTCGAAGTAGCGGTCCAGGGTGCCGAAGTCCGTATGCCGCTCCACCATCCAGGTGGTCAGCTCGCGCATGCCCAGCTTCAGAGTGGCATCGTCGAAATCGTGGTACTGCGGAAACAGTGCGCGTTTGCGCACCAGTGAAGCGCGCCACTTGCGTTCGAAATAGCGCAGGTACAACCACAGGCCGCGTTCCATCTGTTCCATCGTCAGGGCCGGATCGAGCACCGGGCACACTGCGGCAACGCGCGCCAGCGGCAACCCGGCTGCAGGCGCGCGCAGGGCGACGCGCAGGATGAAGTTTCCGCCCAGCGAGTAGCCCGCACCCACCATCGGCAGGCCCGGCGCCAGGAAACGCCGCGCGATGTCGGCAGCGGCATGCACGACCTCATCGATCCGGTTGGAATGGAACAACGCCTCGTTGAGGTGGTGGCTGTCGCCGTGGTCGCGGAAATTGAGCCGAAACGTTGCGAAGCCTTTGGCCAGCAGCCTCGCCGCGGTGAGGCGCATGTAGCTGGATTCGGCGCTGCCCTCCCAGCCGTGCAGTAGCAGTGCCAGCCCGCGCGGCTCGACTCCGGGAACATGGCTGTAGAGTCCGTGCAGGCGCACACCGTCGCCGCCGTCCACCAGTTGCTCGACCGAGATCGCGCCACTGCCCTGGATCGCCTTCGCCCCGCGTCGGCGGCGCAGCGGGCTGGAGCCCAGCACCGATTGCACGTGCGGACTGCGCAGCCAGTGCGGTGGTCGGTAGTCGGCTGCGCTGAGCATCTGCTGACGCCTCGGAAAGTCTCCGCTAGTCACGCGTGCCTTCGGTCATCGCCGCCACGATCCGCTCGCGCGCGAGTTCTGCGATCCGCCGTCGCCCTTCGCCGCCATCGGAGGGGATGGGTTCCAGGAAGATCGCCTGCGCGTCGCGCATCGGCTCGCCGAGCAGGCGCAGGAAATTGGCGAAGAAGCTTTCGTTCGGCGCAAACGCGATGACGGTCTGCGCGCTGCCGTGCTCGCCGTAGCGCAGCGCCACCGGCTGCACCGGCACGCCGGCTTCCACCGCGGCCAGGAAGATGCGGGCGTGGAACGGGCCAACCGCGTGCCCATCGCGGGTGCGCCCTTCCGGAAAGACTCCGACCGAGCGCCCGGCGCGCAGCCGCGCCAGCATCTCGTGCAGCACCCCGCCCAGCGATTCGGTGCTGCCACGCTGGTGGAAGATGGTCTCGCCGCGCGTGGCCAGCCAACCCACGAACGGCCAGCCCGCGATCTCGCGCTTGGCCACGAATCCCATCATCCGCTGGCTGTGCAGGGCGACGATGTCGATCCAGCTGACATGGTTGGCGACGAAGACGGTTGCTCCCGGAAGCGGCGCGCCGACCCTGCGCATGCGCAGCCCGAACACGCGCATGAGCCCGGACTGCCAGGCCCGGATCAGTCGGTAATCCAGGCGCTCGCCGTCGCGCAGGCGGACGTGATGGATAGGCAGGGCAGTCGCCAGCAGGGTGAGCGGCAGGTCGATCAGCAGATGCCATACCAGCAAGGGCACGCGGTAGAGGTAGCGCAGCTGGCGCAGGGGATCGGAGGCCGGGTTCACCTGCGCACGATACCGAAGCCGAATGGAGCCGGGCACCCAATCGCGCCGCGACCTGCGTTCCGACGCGATCGGGCCCGGGCCGCCGCGGCGGGCCAGGGCGCGCGCCGACCCGGAACGAAGGCTCACGCGCGTTGCGTCCCATCCGCAAGGCCGCCGGTTTACGTCCGCTACGGGGACGGGATCGAAAGATGGTCAGGGCAAGGGTTTGCCTGGCAGGGCGATCACCGCCACGGTCAGGCGCGAAATGCACACCAGCTTGCCGGCCGGATCCTCGATCCGGATTTCCCAGACCTGGGTGCTGCGCCCGGTATGCAGCGCACGCACGGTGCCGGTGACCAGGCCCTCATGCACGCCGCGCAGGTGATTGGCATTGATCTCGATCCCCACCACGCCCTGGCCTTCGTCGACACTGAGCATGCCGGCGGTGCTGCCGAGGGTTTCGGCCAGCAGTACCGAAGCTCCGCCGTGCAGCAGTCCATAGGGCTGGTGGGTGCGCGCATCGACCGGCATGGTCGCGCGCAGGAAGTCGGGGCCGATCTCGGTGAAGACGATGCCCAGCGGCTCCATCGCGGTGCCATGGGACATGGCGTTGAGGGCTTCGAGCGAGGTGGTGCGCCGGAAGGCGCCGGTGCGAAGCTGATTCATGCCGGCACCATAGCGGCCGGCGTCCCTCCATAAAAGTCAGCCGCCCGGGGAAGGCGGCTGCAAAAACCGGCGGCGGCGACGCAGAGGGGAGAGAGGAGGGACTGCGCCGGCCGCGCCGGGGGAGCTCGAGATTACGCGCAGCGGAAGCGGGTCAGGCCCCAGTCGTTCACGTAGCGACGGTCGCTGGCATAGCCGCTGCTGCTGCCGTAGCCGATGCCGAAATCGCGCTCGCGGCGCTCACGGCGGGCCGGCAGGGCCTCCACTGGAGTGGCGGGACGGCGGTTCGGGGTTGGGGCGGTCATCAGGGCGTTCATGGCGGTTTTCCTGGGTGGCTTGGTAAGCCGAGGTGAATCAGGTGACGTGGGAGAGGCGAGGTGGGTCAGGCGCAACGGAAGCGGGTCAGGCCCCAGTCGTTCACGTAGCGCTTGGCGCTGGCGTAGCCGCTGCTGCTGCCGTAGCCGATGCCGAAATCGCGCTCGCGGCGCTCACGGCGGGCCTGCAGAGCCACCACGTTGTCGGCGTGGTCGCGGTTCGGGGTCGGGGTACGGGGGGTCGGGGCGTTCATGGCAAGGGTCCGTGGTGGTCCAGCGGGGGCTGGTGGTGCGAATGGAGGGGTCAGGCGCAACGGAAGCGGGTCAGGCCCCAGTCGTTGGTGTAGCGCTTGGAACTGGCATAGCCGCTGCTGTTGCCGTAGCCGATGCCGAAGTCGCGTTCGCGGCGCTCACGGCGGGCATTCAGGGCGATGACGTTGGAAGAAGCGTTGGCGGGGGTCTGGGTCTTGGCGTTCATGGTGGTCTCCGTGGGTGTCTTGCTGTCTTGGTGAAATGGTGTGTTGGTAAAGTACAACACCAGTTCCTCAGTTGTATGTGCCAGAAGTCATGGGTCTGACGTCATGGGTCTTGCGGGGGGTGTGCCGGCCGGCGATGTCGCGCCGCGCCGGCTCCCTCATTGAGATGGGCGGACGGCGCAAACCGTTGCCATGACTGACGACCTAGACCCAGGCCTGGCCTCGCAACGGTTGCCGTTAGCCAGTGGGACTTTCCAGGGGGATCCGTGAATGAAGCGACTGGTCTGCAGCTTGCTGTTCTCCATTCCGCTGGCGGGCGTCGCCGCTGGACGGCCCGCCGTGCAGCCCGTGATCGACATGCATCTGCATGCCTACCCGATGGACGAACTGCCGCCCGGCACCCCGGCCTGCCCTGGCGACCAGCAGGTATTGATCCCGACCATCGATCCGGGCGAAGCGCTGGACTTCGCCAAGTTCATGACCTGCGACAAGCCGATATTCGCGGCCGCGGACGATGCGGGCCTGCGCGACGGCACCATTGCCGCGCTGCGTCGGCACGACGTGCGGCGTGCGATGACCGAAGGACCGGTCGAACTGGTCGCCGATTGGCGCAAGGCCGCGCCGGACCTGATCCTCCCCGGCGTCGCCTTCGGGAAGCGCAAGGAAAAATCGATCGCCGAGTTGCGCGCGCTGCATGCGGCCGGCCAGCTGTCGGTGCTGGGCGAGGTCTACATCCAGTACCGCGGGCATCGGCCCGACGATCCGCGCTACGCACCCTACTTCGCGCTGGCCGAGGAGCTGGACATTCCGGTCGGCATCCACCTGGGCGAGGGTCCCCCGGCGGCGGCGCGTTTCCCAGGTTACGAGGACTATCGCGCCAGCATGGGCTCACCGTTCCTGCTGGAAGATGTGCTGCGCAAGCATCCGAAGCTGCGCATCTACGTGATGCATTACGGCTCGCCGCTGGTGGACGAGATGGTCGCGATGATGTTCACCCACCCCAACCTGTACGTGGACGTGTCCTGCAACAACTGGAGCCTGCCACGCGCGCAGTTCCACGATGCGCTCAGGCGCATGGTCGATGCGGGGCTGGAGAAGCGGATCATGTTCGGCTCCGACCAGATGTACTGGCCCGACGCGATCGGCGAGGCGATCAAGACAATCGAGACCGCGCCGTTCCTGGACGCGGAGCAGAAGCGCGACATCCTCTACAACAACGCTGCGCGGTTCCTGCGCCTGAGCGAGGCGCAGATCGCGGCGGACCATGCGCCGCTGCGCGACTAGCGCCAAGGCAGGCCCGGGCCCGCCCTACAGGATCGGAGCCAGTCCCGCCCCGAATGCGGTGAAGATGCGCGTGAGCAGGCTCTTGAACCCGAGCGCGACCTCGGGGAAATCGCCTACCGGTTCGTAGCACAGGCGGAAACGTGGATCATCCGGCGGCAACGGCATCGGGCACTCGGGTCCCGGCTTGAACTCGTAGCTGGTGGCGTAGCGCATCGGCCACAGGTCGAACACCGGCAGGTGCTCGGACACCTTGGCCAGCGAATACTCCAGGCCTGAGAACACCAGTGGCTTGTCGCGCCGGGCGATGGTCCAGGCATTCTGCGGGGCCATGTCGCGGCGGATGCTGGCGGCCAGCTGCTGCGCGAACGCAGGGTCGTCGATCACCACCGCGCTCTCGGTGTTGTAACTGTCGCCGCGCGGGTCGAAGTTGTGGGTGCCGACCACGCCGATCCGCTCGTCGATCACCATCGACTTCGCATGCAGGCCCACGCGCACGCCGGCGCGCTTGAGCGGCACCCGGTCGTTGACGTTGTAGCCGGCAAAGCGCAGCGCCGAATACTCGCGCGTGAGCGGACGCGGCGCGCCGTTGGCATCGCCATTGGGCCCATGGCGCCGCTCGCTCTCCAGCACCGGCGCGCCGTCGATGAGCGGGGTGCCGTCGTCCTGCCAGCCGATGTCCACCGCGCCGGTGGCATCGACGTCGATCGGCGCGTCCTCGGGAAATGGCTTGAATTCGTAGATGTCGAAGCCGAAATCGCGCAGGTAGCGCCGCTTGTACTTGTACGAGAGCGCGTAGGTGATGAACGAATCGGTCGCAGCCAGGCTGTTGGTCGACACCCTGACCTTGGGCGCAGCCGCGCGATCGTGCAGGTCGCGGAACATCTGCTGCGCGGGCTTCGACAGCACCAGGTACGGCGTCTGCAACAGCACTTCGTCCTGCGCCGATTCGATCAGCTCGCGCAGTCCGCCGGTGGAAGGCGCGAGCGCGTCCTGTTCGTCGCGTCCATGCTTTTCCGGCAGGTCGCCGAGGAACTGGACGTCGCCGACCGGCAATGCCGCCCCGGTCAGGCGCTCGGTGATCAGCGCCGCGTCGTCGGCCTCGCGCGACACCGCCGCCACGCGCGCGGGGTCTTCGTACTCCGGCGCGTTCCACTCGCGCACGCCATTGCGTAGCAGGAAAGTGCCGACGTCCGCCAGTTGCTCGATCGGCACGCTGCGCCGGCTGCCCCAGAACGTGTCGAAGTTCGCCTGCATCGCCGCGACTTCGGGACCGGCCAGCAGCAGGTCGCGGTCGCGGAAGTTGTACTCGTCACTCCAGTCGTAGTAATCGTCCTGGTAGTTGCGGCCGCCGGTGATCGCGACCTGGCCGTCGATCACCAGCAGCTTGCTGTGCATGCGCTGGTTCAGGCGGCGCCAGCAGCAGGCCGCAGCCAGCAGGTACTGCGGGTAGTTGATGCGTGCGCGCCCCAGCACCGGGTTGTAGATGCGTACCTCGAAATTGCGGTGCACGCCGGCCAAGGCCGCAAGCGTGTCGACCTTCTTCAGTGCCGACAGCTGGTCGATCAGCACCCGCACCTGTACGCCGCGGCGCGCGGCTGCGAGCAGTTCCTCCAGCGCCAGCCGGCCGGCGTCGTCCTCGTCGAAGATGTAGGTCTGCAGATCGATCCGGGTGCGCGCCGCGCGCAACAGATTGATCCGCGAGATCAGGGCATCCTGTCCGTAATCCAGGATCAGCGCATAGTGTCGCGGCGCCGCCGGGCCGCTCTCGGTCAGCGCGCGCGCGCCAAGATCGCGCAGCGATGAATCCTGGGCGCAGGCGTCGGCCTGCGCGCAGGTGAGCTCGCTCGATCGCGCGGCGTGCGCCACCTGCGCAGCACGCGCGCGTTCGACCGGGGAGAGCGTGGCACAGGCGCCGGATGCCGCCGCCAACAGCAGCACTGCCGCGCGCAACCAGCGCGGCATCGCCCCTTGCCGGGTCACGGCAAGGCCCCGGATTGCAGCCGCAACCGCAGTTCGAAACTCACCCGCGCACGCACGGCCACCTTCCAGTCGTCCATGCCGTAGTCCTCCCGGCGCACGCTGCCGCGTGCCACCAGGTCGCAGCCGATGCCCGGCTGCGCGCACACTGCCGGCTCCACGGTGAAGATCTCCTGCTGGGCCACCCCATGGATGTGCAGGGTGCCGGTGAGCCTGCCACCCTCCCTGAGCAGGCTGGGCAGGTAGGGATCGGAGGTGAAGCTGACCCAGGGATACCGCTGGGAGTCGAAGAATTTGCGGCCGCGCGCGAATTCGGTGTAGCGCGGATAGCCGACGATTTCCACGTCGGCGGTGGCCAGGCGCATCGTCACCTGCTGATAGCCGTCGGGCAGGGCACGCACGGCACCCTCGTATCGCGGGAACCGGCCTTCCAGCTGCTGGCCCCAGCGCGTGTGCAGCACGAAGCCGATGTGGGTATGCGCGGAGTCGAACGCCTGCGCAGCTGCCGCGAACGGGAGGCAGGCGAGGCAGGCCGCACCGATCGCGCGCAGGACGCGCGTCCGGGCTGGATTCATGGCCACCAGAAGGCGACGAGGCTTGCGATGCCCGGTTCGATCGCCGCGTCCACCGGCAGCCGCAGGACCGCGATCCCGCCGGGCGGCATGCCGCGATAATCGCCGGACTGGCCGCTGTGCATCAGCGCGGCCAGCTGCTCGAACCCGGGGTTGTGGCCGACCATCAGCAGCCGGATCGCATCGCGGTTCTGGTCGGCCAGCCCCGCCAGGTCGCCTGGCGAGGCCTCGTAGATCGCGGCTTCTTCCCGGGTCGGGACCGGACCCAATTCGGCAACGACGGCCTCGGCCGTCTCGCGGGCGCGTTGCGTGGGCGACACCAGCATCCGGTCCGGCACCAGGTCCTGCGCCTTCAGCCAGCGCGCCGCGGCCTGGGCCTCGCTCCGTCCTTCGTCGGAAAGCGGTCTGTCGGCGTCGATCTGCCCGGTCGCGACCGCATCGGCATGGGCGTGACGCAGCAGGATCAGTTCGCGCATGACGCAACTCGACTGTCGGGGGAGGACGACAAGCGTAGCCGACCGCACGCACGGGGGCGTGAGCCGGCGATGAAGCCTCTCACCGCGTTGCGTTGCCGCTCAGGCCTTGCGTACCCAGCGCAGCAGCGGCTGCCAGTCTTCCTGGTGTTCGCGCACCTGCTGCGAGTGATAGTCGAACAGGCTTTTGCCCAGGCCGGTGAGCATCACGTAGGCCTGGCTGTCGCGCAGCTGCGCCACCAGTGGATAGGGCCACGCCTTGAACAGGTCCAGCGCCTGCTGCGAGGCGTTGGTCCACGGCTTGAGCCGGTTGCCCACCAGACCGACGCGCAGATCGCCCCTGCGCACCCGCGGCAGCTTGGCCAGCGTATTGAGGAAGGGCACGGTGGCTTCGATATCCAGCGCCGAAGGCAGCACCGGCACCACCACTGCGTCCACCTTGTCGAGGAACCGCTCCAGATCGCCGGCCATCGCGCCGGCCGGGGCATCGATCACCACCTGCTGGGTGTCGTCAGGGACCTTCTTGCGCCAATCCTTGCGGCCGCCGTCGAGCGGCAGCACCGCGCTCTCCAGCCCGGCCCGGCGCTCGGCCCAGCGGGTCGAGGAGCCTTGCGGATCGGCATCGACCAGCACCGTGCGCTGCCCGGCCAGCGCCGCCTGCGCGGCAAGATGGGTCGCGATGGTGGTCTTGCCCACCCCACCCTTGGAACTGGCCACCAGAACCGTCTTCATCGACACCTCCGACCGGGCACAAGAGCGGCGAGGGTACACCGGCGCGGCGTCGGCATGGGCCCGCAATGCGTGGAGCTGCGCCCCGCAGCCGCTGGTCGCAGCCAACCGGGGCTAGTGCGACCCCGCCACCGGGGCAACGCCCAGGTTGGCCCGCAGGAAGGCAGCCACGGCTTCCCACAGTTTTTTCTGGTTTGCCTGGTCTTCCACACCGTGGGCCTCGCCCTCCAGGGTTACCAGGACGGGCGGGCGACCGGCGCTGCCCAGCATCCGCGCCAGCCGGCGCGTGTGCTCGTAGTCGACGCGGAAATCTTCGGTGCCATGTGCCAGCAATACCGGCACCGTGAGGTCGCGATAGCGATACAGGGGCGAATACGCCTGCATGGATTCGGTTTCGGTGTGGGGGTCGCCAATGGCTTCCTCCAGCTCCTTGCGGCCTTCCTTGCTGCGCCCGGAATCGCTGGCGGTGAAGAACAGCGTCCGGTCGCTGACTCCGGCCATCGATACCACGCAGCGGAACCGCTCTGGCCAGCGGATGGCGGACACCAGCGCCGAATAGCCGCCATAGCTCGATCCCATCGCGCACATGCGCTCGCGGTCGAGGGCGTGGGCGGCAAGCGCCGCGGCAAGCGCGGCATCAATGTCATCCTCTATCAGGGTGCCGTAGCTGCGCTTGCCAGCCGCCCGGAACTTGCTGCCGTAACCCTCCGAACCGCGGAAGTTGACCTGCAGCACCGCATAGCCCAACGCGGCGAGGAACTGCACTTCGGGATCGAAGTAGCGCGAATCGCGCACGCCGATCGGACCGCCGTGCGCCAGTACCACCAGCGGCACGGGCTCCTGCGCCTTGGGGAGTGTGAGGTAGGCCTCGATCGGGAATCCGTCTTTACTTGTGGCACGGACGATGCGGGACGGCGCGAAACTGCGCCCATTCAACCAGGGCCGCGTCTGCAGCAGCAGCGCCGCACGCTTCGCGTCTGCGTCGAGGTGGTAGATCTCGCTCGGCTGATCGCTGCTGCCAACCAGCAGCAGAAACTGGCGGGATGCGGCATCGCGGTCGAGTATGCGTACGGTCCTACCCGGAAAGGCGCGTTGCAGCCGTTCGTCCAGTGCCTTGCTGGCCGCGTCGAAATATTCGCTGACCAGCTGGCCGTCCTCGTAGTAGGTCGCGCCTATCAGGTTGCGCTGACCGTCGAACAGCGCACCCTGCACGTCCACCCCGCGGCGCGAGAACAACGTGCGTCCGATCCTGCCGGTCGCCGGATCGACTTCAACCAGATCGCGCTGCTCGCGATCCTTTTCGCTCCATCCATAGATCAGGTTACCGTCGGTTGAAAGCCCAAAAGGAGAGAACGTCTCTCCGTCGTCGAGCGTCATCACGTCGCGGAACTGGCCATCGCGCCCGTGCACCAGCACCCGGCTCTCTTCGCGTACAACGATGGCGGCGCGCAGATTGCCGGCCGCATCCGTGAACCACTGCCGGTCGTCCTTGAGGCCCCTGTCCAACGCGCTGGTGCGGCCGTACTCGAACCGGTTGAGAAAGTATTGCGTCGAGACGTCGAGCCGATGCACCTGGACGTCCGCACCTAGCGGGCCAATGTAGAGGCTGGCGAACAGGATGTGGTCCGGATCGTTAGGCAACGGATCCACCAGCAAGCCCTTCACCGGCACCTTCACCCGCTCGTAGGTACGTTGAGCCGCTTCTCCCCGGACATGCAGCACAAACACCGCGTCGATCTGATGCTGCTCGCCGCAACTGACGATCAGTGCGCGGTTGCCTGACCAGTCGATACGCGAAATCTCCACCGGGGATTCGAGCGCCAACACCGACATCTCACTGCGCAAATCGATCATCCTGATCGTCCAATGCCACTTCGCGCCCCTCTTCTCGCGATCAACCACGGCAACCAGATCACCGCCCGGATTGATGCTGATCAGGTCTACAGCGGTGGGCTTCCACAGATTTTCGACTGTTTCCGGCAAGGGCGTCGTGGTGGCCTCTGCGGGCGCGGCAGCACGCTCGCCATCGGCATCAGTGCCGCCGCCGTGTTGGCGGTAGAACGCAGGAAACGGATCGGGGTAATGCCCCATGTAGGTCAATACGTGCCGCTCCGACAGCTCCGGATACGTCTGATCCATCCAGTCCATCGCCAGCAGGCCGCGGTTGGCGACATGGACCATGGCGTTGAACTCGTCGATATCCCGGTAGATGAGGTCACCCGGATAATTGAGGATCCCCTGCTTCACCTCAAAGGAATATTCCTCGTTCTCCCCGAGTTCGAAGCTTCGCAGGGGCTTCCTCACGGTATCCCAGCGATATCTCCCGGCAGGCACCACGTACAGGCGCGTAGTTCTGCCCTTCCCGATATCCTTGATCGATTCGGCATCGAAAAGTGTACCGTTGCGCTTGATCCGCAAAGCCTGCAGCGGAATGTCGGTGTCCACCGCGACCAGCAGCAAGCCGCTGCCGGCCGGCAACTGGAGATCCTCGCCCGGGCGCACTTCGCGCACTTCGGCGTGCAAGGGCCAGACCAGGCTCACGGCCAGCCACAACAAGGCCGAGCCGAACCGCTTGCGAAAGCGGCGATCGTGACGCTGCATGTAGTCCCCATCCCCGCGCGGCGGCCCGCGTCGCACCCCGGCGCGCGATCGCCGCCGGCCCTCGCGACCGAGCATAGCCGGTTCGGCTGCGGCGCGGACCGTGTCCGGTGCTCAGTACCCCGCCGCCTGACCGTCCTTGCGCGATTCGCTGGCGCCGATGTAGCCGCCGTGCTGGTTGACCCGGATCGCCTGGTAGCCGCCGTAGGGGCCGTCGGCGAAGCGCACGCTGTGGCCCTTGCGCATCAGTGCGCGCACGGTCTCATAGGGGAAGCCGGATTCCAGGTCGACCTCGCCGCTCCCCTCGGGGGTAGCGTTCTGGCCGGTGGGTTCGGTATCGCCATCGTGCTGGATGCGCGGCGCGTCGCCGGCTTCCTGCAGGTTCATGCCGAAGTCGATCAGGTTCATCACGATCTGGGCATGGCCCTGCGGCTGCATCGCCCCGCCCATCACGCCGAAGCTCATCCACGGCTTGCCGTCCTTGGTGATGAAGGCCGGGATGATGGTCTGGAACGGCCGCTTGCCCGGGGCATAGCTGTTGGGATGGCCTTCCTTGAGCACGAACATCTCGCCGCGATCCTGGAAGATGAAGCCCAGCCCCGGCGGCGCCATGCCGCTGCCCATGCCGCGGTAGTTGGACTGGATCAGCGACACCATCATCCCGTCGGCGTCGGCGACGGTGAGATAGATGGTGTCGCCCTGGTTGAGTTCGGGGATCACACCCGCCTCGACTGCGCTCGCGGCGCGCTCCATCGAGATCGCCTTGCCGCGCTGCTTCGCGTACGCCTTGGACACCAGCCTGGACACCGGCGTCTTGTAGAAATCCGGATCCGCGTACAGCGCGGCGCGGTCGGCGAAGGCGAGCTTCTTGGCTTCCACGAACAGATGCACGTGCTCGGGGCTGCCGAAGCCGTAACGCTTCAGGTCGTAGGGCTCGAGCAGGTTGAGGATCTGCAGCGCGGCGATGCCCTGGCTGTTGGGCGGCAGTTCCCACACATCGAAGCCGCGGTAGTTGGTGCTGACCGGTTCGACCCATTCGCCCTGGTGCGCGGCCAGGTCGTCGTAGCTGAGGAAGCCGTCGTTGGCCTTGAAGTAGGCGTCGATGGTGCGCGCGATCTCGCCCTTGTAGAACGCATCGCGCCCGCCCTGCGCGATCTGCTCCAGGGTGCCGGCGAGATTGGGGTTCTTCCAGGTCTCGCCGGTGCGCGGCGCGCGGCGTTCACCTTTGCCGTCGACGACGGTGAATTGCTCGGCGTAGCCGGGCCATTTCGACAGGCGGGGGACCGAGAGACTCCAGTAGTGGGCGATCGTCTCGTGCACCGGATGGCCCTCGCGCGCGTAGCGGATTGCCGGCGCCAGGTTTTCGGCCATGGGTTTGCGGCCGAACTTGCCGTGCAGGGCAAACCAGGCATCGACCGTCCCGGGCACGCTTACCGGCAGCGGGCCGTGCGGCGGAACGTCGGTGAGGCCGCGCCTGCGGAATTCGGCCAGGGTCAGCGACTTCGGCGAACGACCCGAGCCGTTGTAGCCGTGCAGCTTGCCGGTCTGCGGATCCCAGACGATCGCGAACAGGTCGCCGCCGATGCCGTTGCCGGTCGGCTCCATCAGCCCCAGCGCGGCATTGGCCGCGATCGCCGCATCCATCGCACTACCGCCGGACTGCATCACGTCCAGCGCGATCTGGGTGGCGAGCGGATGCGAGGTCGCCGCCATCGCATGCGGGGCGTAGACCTCGCTGCGGGTGGCGAACTCGCGGCCGGTGATGCGGTCGGCGGCCAGCGCCGCGGGAATGCTCGCAAGGCAGACGATGCTCAGGCACAGGCGGAAGCGGGACATGAACACTCCGGTGGCGAGGGACGAAGTTGGGGAGGGACGGATCACGCTGGCGACTCCGCCCCTAAGGTAACCCCTGGCGTTGCGGCGGCAGAGCGCCTCGAAGCGCGGCTGGCGTAGCGCCAATGCCTGCCCGGCCTTCGATCTGCTGCGGCGGGCGCCAATCACCGGTACAACGACGGCAGCCTGTCGTCATCGCCATCGAGCGGCCGCGGCCCTCTCCCCTCTAGGGCGCGCCCTAGCTGTTCCCGGCCCCGCATCGCGCTAGGGTCGCCATGCGAACCGGTATGGAGCGGGCCATGGGCGGCAGCGTTGTTTCTCCCTCGAGCGATTCCAGCCTGAGCAGCTGGTACCGGCCCGAGCCGGTCCTGCCTGCGACGACGACACAGTTGCCGGCCACCACCGGCTACCGGCCCGAGCCGACCTACCATCCGCAGCTGGCCGGGCTGACCTCGGGCGCCGAACCGCAGGGCGGGCCTTCCGGCCCATACGCCCTGCCCGCCGGCAGCACCCTGGCCCAGACCGCCGGCGGCACCCAGGCGCAGCCCTTCGACGTGACCCTGTCGCAGCTGGCCACCGCCGTCTACGGCACCCGCGGCGATCCGCCGCCGGGCTGGAGCGCGATCAGTGACCAGATGCTGGCCGAACGCGGCATCGCCGATCCCACCGCCTGGCGCGAGCAGTTCCTGGGCGGCGGCACCCAGACCACGGAGCAGGAATTCAAGGCCGAGATCTATACCGACGGCAACGGCAACTTCGTGCTGTCCTACCGGGGTACCGCCGAGGGCGCGGCGGACTGGGAGAACAACTTCGAGCAGGGCCTGGGCTTCCAGACCGATCCGGTCGACAAGTTCAGCGGCACCGCGGTCAACACGGCGATGGAATTCGCGCGGGTGTTCGGCGACCCCGACGGCGATCCGACCAACCTCGCCCTGACCGGCCATTCCCAGGGCGGCGGCCTGGCCTCGGTGGGCTCGCTGGCGTCGGGCATCCCAGCGGTCACGTTCGATGCCTCGGGCATCCATCCCAACACGCTCGATCGCATGGGCTTCGCCCCGGATCAGGCGCGCAGCTACGCCGAGAACGGCGGCATCCGCGCCTATTCGCTCGACAGCGACATGCTCAGCCAGGCCCAGGAGAGCTGGGTCACCGGGCTGGTCGCGCCCGACGCGCTGGGCACCCGGATCGTGGTCTCGCCGGGCCCGGTCGCCGAACACACCCTGTTCGGCCGCGGTGCGGCGGACGAATTCCCGGACATGTCGGCCGGGGAGCGTGCGGTCTGGAACAGCGTGGTCGAGGCCGCGCGCCATAGCGGCATTCCGCTGGTCGACGGCGTCGGCGACCTGGCCTACGCGGCCATGAGCCACAACCCGAACGTGCTGACCGCGGCGATGATCGAACGCGAGCCCTGGCAAGCCGGTTACGAGAATCCGTCCGACCTCGGCCGCGACCTGCAGGACCTGCTGCCCGAACCGCTGAAGGACGATTACGCGCGCAATACCCACGATTTCGTGTCCGACATCGGCGAGGTGGTCGACACCGACTTCCGCAACGGCGACTACGTGCAGGGCGGGTTCCGGATCCTGGGCGACCTGAGCGAAGGCGTGTTCAATTCCACCGGCGACACCGTCAACCGCGGCACCGAAAGCGCGGCCAGCTTCGTCGACGAGCATGTCCGTGGCCTGCCCGGCGATCTGCTTGCCGGGGCGATCACCGGCAGCGGCGACCTGACCCAGGGTGCGATCGACCTGGCCGGCCAGGGGACCGAGCTGCTGGCCGATGGGGCCGGGGCCGTCGCCCAGGGCGCCAGCGATTTCGTCGGCTGGCTCAGCGGGCGCTGAGCCCCCTACGCTATCCCGGATGCGCTTGCGCCGCGGTCGCGGCAGCGCCGACACTGCCCGCATGCGCCTGAAAGTGGCCGCCATTCTCATCGCTTCCGCCTGTAGCGCCCCGGGGTGCGCGCGCCCGCCCATGAGCAACGACCGCTTCACCAACCCCGATATCGCGCCGCTGGCCGACGCGGTGGCCCGCGGCGATGCCACGGAAATCCGTCGCCAGGCCGCGAACGTCGACCCCGATACGCCAGGCACGGACGGCGCGAGCCTGCTGGTCGAGGCCATCGGTCAGGGACGCCTGGAAAGCGTGCAGGCACTGCTGGAGGCGGGCGCCGACCCGAACCGCCCCGGCATGGGCGGCGAAACCCCGGTGCATGCCGCCGCGTTCGCGAAGGATCCGCAACTGCTGCGCGCGGTGCTGAGCCACGGCGGCGACCCGGACGTGCGCAACCCGCAGACGGGCGCGACGCCGCTGATGCAGGCGCTGCTGGCCGGCAATCCGCAGCAGCTGCATCTGCTGCTGGATGCCGGCGCCGATCCCAATCTGCCCGACCGCAACGACGACGCGCCATTGCACGTGGCCGCGCGCACCAATGCCGGCGCGGCGATCCTGCAGCTGCTCGACAAGGGCGCTCAGCCGCAGGCCCGGAACTCGGGTGGGGCGACGTTCCAGGACTACTACTTCGCCTTCCAGCGCGGGGTGCTCAACGAGCGTGCGTTGGCCGAGCGCCGCGAGATCGTGGCCTGGCTCAAGGCGCACAACGTGCCGCTGGGGCCGAAGGTCGAGGCGGTTTACTAGGACGCAGACCGGCGCCGCCCGCCGGCGTTCGGGCCTGCGCGGCGCCCGCGGTCGGCCCACGGCAACCGAAGGGAATTCCCGCCAGCCTGGCCGGCCGGAAGCCCACTGCTACACTTTTTGGCTCACTTCCGCCTCCGCTGCCGCCTCCCGGCGGCGCGCCGCCGTGCCAGCCAGCGATCCTCGCGTCGCCTGCCAGAGACGTCCATGACCAGCACCGCCGAACTTACCTCGCCGGCTTCGGCCAATACCGCGCTCACCCATTCCGGGGTCCAGGCCGGCACCGTGGACCGCGACTACACGCTCGAGGACAAGTTCACCCGTACCCGCGGGCGCATCTACCTCAGCGGCGTGCAGGCCCTGGTCCGGCTGCCGCTGATGCAGCGGCTGCGCGATGCACGCGACGGGCTGAACACGGGCGGCTTCATCTCTGGCTATCGCGGCTCGCCGCTGGGCGGTTTCGACCTGGAACTGTGGCGGGCGAAGAAACACCTGGCCGAAGCGGGCGTGAAGTTCCAGCCCGGTCTCAATGAGGACCTGGGCGCGACCATGGTCTGGGGCACGCAGCAGACCAACCTGTTTCCCGGCGCCAAGGTCGATGGCGTGTACGCGATGTGGTACGGCAAGGGCCCGGGCGTGGATCGCTGCGGCGACGTGTTCAAGCACGGCAACGCCGCGGGGACCAGCCGCCACGGCGGCGTGCTGGCGCTCGCGGCCGACGACCATGCCTGCCGTTCCTCGACCCTGCCGCACGGCTCCGAGGGCGAGTTCACCAGCGCGATGATGCCGATCCTCAACCCGGCCGGGGTGCAGGACATCCTCGACCTGGGGCTGGTGGGCTGGGCGATGTCGCGCTTCACCGGACGCTGGGTGGGCTTCAAGACCATCGCCGAGACCGTGGAATCCTCCGCCTCGGTCGACGTCGATCCGTTCGCGCTGCAGATCGTCACGCCTGAGGATTTCGAGCTGCCGCCGGGCGGGCTCAACATCCGTTGGCCGGACCCGCCGCTGGACCAGGAAATGCGTCTGCATCGCTACGCGGTGCGGGCGGCGCAGGCGTTCGCCCGCGCCAACGGCATCGACCGCACGGTGCTCGATTCGCCCAACGCGCGCTTAGGCATCGTCACCACGGGCAAGAGCTATCTCGACGTGCTGCAGGCGCTGGAAGTGCTGGGGCTGGACGCGCATGCCTGCGCCGAGATCGGCATCCGCGTCTACAAGGTCGGCATGACCTGGCCGCTGGAGCCGGTCGGCATCGCGAACTTCGCGCGCGGGCTCGAGGACATCCTCGTGGTGGAGGAGAAGCACGCCTTCATCGAGAGCCAGATGAAGGAGCAGTTCTACAACTTCGACGGCGGGCGCGACGGCAGCCGTCCCTCGATCGTCGGCAAGTACGACGAATCGGGCGAATGGATCCTGCCCAGCACCAACGAGCTCACTCCGGCGCGCATCGCGCGGGTGATCGCGGCGCGTCTGGAACGTTTCCACCGCAGCGAACACATCACCCGGCAGCTGGCCTTCCTCACCGCCAAGGAAGCCGAGCTCGCCCTGCCGCGCGCGCAGTTCCCGCGCGTGCCGCACTACTGCTCGGGCTGCCCGCACAACACCAGCACCAAGGTGCCGGAAGGCTCGCGCGCCATGGCCGGCATTGGCTGCCATTACATGGTGACGTGGATGGATCGCGACACCGACACCTTCACCCAGATGGGCGGCGAAGGCGTGACCTGGTGCGGCCAGGCGGCCTTCACCGAAACACCGCACGTGTTCCAGAACCTCGGCGACGGCACCTATTTCCACAGCGGCTCGCTGGCGGTGCGTCAGGCGGTGTCGGCCGGTGTCAACATCACCTACAAGATCCTCTACAACGACGCGGTGGCGATGACCGGCGGCCAGCCGGTGGACGGCACGCTCACCGTGCCGCAGATCGCGCACCAGATGCGCGCGGAAGGGGTGCAGGACATCGTGGTGCTCAGCGACGAGATCGAAAAGTGGAGCGATCCGTCCATCTTCCCGACCGGCGTCGCTTTCCACGACCGCCGCGAGCTCGAAGACGTGCAAAAGCGCCTGCGCGAAGTGAAAGGCGTGAGCATCCTGATCTTCGACCAGACCTGCGCGACGGAAAAGCGCCGCCGCCGCAAGCGCGGCAAGATGCTCGATCCGGCCAAGCGCGTGTTCGTCAACACCCTGGTATGCGAAGGCTGCGGCGATTGCGGGGTGAAGTCGTTCTGCGTCTCGGTACTGCCCAAGGACACCGAGTTCGGGCGCAAGCGCGAGATCGACCAGAGCAACTGCAACAAGGACTACAGCTGCGTCGAGGGCTTCTGCCCCAGCTTCGTCACCGTGCACGGCGGTACGCCGCGCAAAGGCAAAAAAGTGAGCGCGGCGGACAAGCTGGCGAACCTGCCGATGCCTACGTTCAAGGGCGATCTGTCCCAGCCCTGGAACATCCTGATCACCGGCGTCGGTGGCACCGGCGTGGTGACGATCGGGGCGCTGCTGGGCATGGCCGGGCACCTGGAGGGCCGCGGCTCGACCGTGCTCGACCAGACCGGACTGGCGCAGAAGGGCGGCGCGGTAACCACCCATATCCGCATCGCGCAGTCGCCCGAGCACATCCACGCGGTGCGCATTGCCGCGGGCGAGGCCGACCTGGTCCTGGGTTGCGACATGGTGGTGGTCAACGACTACTGGGCGCTGTCCAAGGTGCGCGCCGGTCGCACCTCGGTGGTGCTCAACACCTACGAGGCGATGCCTGGCACCTTCACCACGCGCCCGGACCTGCAGTTCCCTGCGGCCGAGATCGTGTCCGCAGTGCGCGCCGCGCTGGGCGACGCGGATGCACCGGCTTCATCGCTGCATGTCGTGGATGCCACCCAACTCGCCACCGCGCTGATGGGCGATGCCATCGCGGCCAACCTGTTCATGCTCGGCTATGCCTGGCAGCAGGGGCTGGTGCCGCTGTCGCTGGACGCGATCATGCGCGCGGTGGAGCTCAATGCTGCCGCGGTCGAAATGAACAAGACCGCGTTCGCCTGGGGGCGGCTGGCGGTGGTCGAACCGGCAGCGGTCGCCGAGGCCGCCGGCGTGATCCGCAACGCGCCCACGCGCGCCGAAGCCACGCCGCGGGAACTGCCGCTGCTCCCGCCGACGCCGTCCGAGGGCCACGAATCGGGCCTGTCGCCGCGCGATGCGGACCTGCGCGCGGAAGACGAGCTGCGGCACGTGCCCGCATCGGCCGCAGGCGACGTTGCATTCCTGCCGCTCGACGACCTGCGCCTGTCGCGTTCGCTGGACGAACTGGTCTCCCGCCGCGTCGCCTTCCTCACCGATTACCAGAACGCAGCCTATGCGCGGCGTTATGCGGACTTCGTCGCCAAGGTGCGCGCGGCCGAACACGCCGCCGCGCCCGGAGCTACCGATCTGTCCGAAGCCGTGGCCCGCTACTTCTTCAAGCTGATGGCCTACAAGGACGAGTACGAAGTGGCGCGGCTGTACACCTCCGGCGAATTCCGTCGCCGCCTGGAGCAGCAGTTCGACGGCGACTACAAAGTGCACTTCCATCTCGCGCCGCCGCTGCTGGCGAAGAAGAACGCCAAGGGCGAACTGATCAAGCGCGAATACGGCCCGTGGGTGTTCACCGCGTTCCGGCTGCTGGCCCGGCTGCGGGGCCTGCGCGGCACGATGCTCGACGTGTTCGGCTACACCGCCGAGCGCAGGGGCGAACGCCAGCTCATCGCCCGGTACCAGGCCACGATCGAGGGCCTGCTCGACCGGCTCGACGGGGAAAACGTAGGCCTGGCGGCCGAGATCGCCAGCATTCCCGAACAGATCCGCGGCTACGGGCACGTCAAGGAAGCGCACCTGCACAAAGCCAGGGCGCGCGAGGCGCAGCTGCTGGCCCAGTGGAGTGCGCGCAACCGCCCGGTTGCGGCCGCGGCGTAAGCGGCAGGGGCGTCCGGGCATCGGCCCGCGGCTGAGGGCAAGGGCGGGCCCGGTCGGGGTGCCCCCATCGAGTCGACCGCTGCCTTGGGCCCGGCTTCCGACGGGTCTGCGCAGCCGCCCCGACCGACGGGTGTCCGCTTTCCCCGGCTTTTACGGTTACCTCCGGTAGCGATCGCCCGGCGATCGGTCCCCCGGGGTGCGCGCCGATGGTCTTCAATTCGCTCACCTTCGTGGTGTTCTTCGCCCTGGTGCTGTTGCTGCACGCGATGCCGCTGCGCTGGACCACGAAGAAATTCAACCTGCTGATCGCCAGCTATCTGTTCTACGCCGCGTGGAACCCACCGTTCGTGATCCTGCTGTGGGTCTCGACCGTGGTCGACTGGTGGGCGGCGAAAAAGCTGGTGAGCGCGCAAGGACCGACCGCGCGGCGCGCGTGGATGCTGCTGTCGGTGGTGGTCAACCTCGGCATGCTCGGCTACTTCAAGTACGGCGGCTTCCTGCTGGAGAACTTCAGCGCGCTGATGGCCGCCGCCGGCGTCGTCTACCAGCCGCCGGCGCTCGACATCGTGCTGCCGGTGGGCATCTCGTTCTACACCTTCGCCACGCTTAGCTACACGCTCGATATCTACCTGCGCCGCGCGAAGCCGGCCAACAGCTTCCTCGACTACGCGCTGTTCGTGACCTTCTTTCCGCACCTGGTCGCCGGCCCGATCATGCGCCCGACCGAACTGGTGCCGCAGTTCGCGCACGAGCGCCGTGCCAGCGGCGACCAGCTGCGCTTCGGCCTGGCGCTGATGACACTGGGCTTGTTCCAGAAGGTCGTGCTGGCCGACGGCTTCCTCGGCCCGGTCGCCGAGGCCGTATTCGATGCGCGGCCGGGTACCGTGGTCGGTGCGCTCGATGCGTGGACCGGCACGCTCGCCTTCAGCGGGCAGATCTTCTGCGACTTCGCCGGCTATTCGACCACCGCGATCGGCGCGGCGATGTGCCTGGGTTTCGCGATGCCGGACAACTTCCGTTTCCCCTACGCGGCGATCGGATTTTCCGACTTCTGGCGGCGCTGGCATATCACCCTGTCGGCGTGGCTGCGCGATTACCTGTACATCCCGCTCGGCGGCAACCGCCACGGACCGGCGCGCACCTATTTCGCGCTGATGGCGACGATGCTGCTCGGCGGCCTGTGGCACGGCGCGAGCTGGACCTTCGTGGTCTGGGGCGGACTGCACGGGCTGTACCTGTCGGCGGAGCGGATGCTGCGCGCGCGGTTCTCCGGCTACCGGCCGGGGCCGCTGGCGCTGGTCGCGCTGGCGCTGCTGACCTACACCCTGATCAACGTGACCTGGGTGTTCTTCCGCGCCGACAGCTTCGGCGAGGCCTGGTCGCTGCTGCGCGGTATGGTCGGGCTGAATGCCGGCGCGGCGCCGATCCTGGCGATCGCGGACCTGGTGCCGGTGCTGGCGATCGTGGCCGGGATCGTCACCGCGCACTGGCTGATGCGGCTGCAGACGCTGGAAACCTTCATCGCCCGGCGACGGCCGCTGGTGCTGTCGGGCGCATGGGCGCTGATGCTGTTCGCCGTGATCGCAACACAGGGGACGGGCAATGCCTTCATCTATTTCCAGTTCTGAAGCCGCCGGTTCTGAAGCCGCCAGTTCTGATTCCCTCGGCGCCGTAACCGCGACAGGCATGGAACACGTGCTGGAGCGCTTCGCTCGGCCCGGCTTCGTGCGCCAGACCGCTTCGGACCGACCCGGCGTCGCCCAGCCCGTGCCCGAACGCGAGGTACCCGCGCAGCCGTGGAAAAGGATCTTCGTCGGCGCCATGCTCGGCGCAGCGCTGCTGCTGGTCGGTTGGGAAGCGTACTGGCGGGCCTGGGATCCCACGCCCGGCTACCGCAACAGCGCCGGCGCCTGGGCCGAGCAGCGTGCGCGGATCGACGCAGGCGAAGGCGATGCGACCGTGCTGGTCGGCACGTCGCGGCTGCTGTTCGACGTGCAGTTGCCGGTATGGGAGCGTCTGGCAGGCGAACGCCCGATCCAGCTGGCACTGGAGGGCACTTCGCCACTGCCGATATTGGAGGACCTCGCCGCGGATCCGGATTTCACCGGGCGCGTGGTGGTCGATGTCACGCCGGACCTGTTCTTCAGCGGCTACGCGTACCGCGGCGCGGTGGTGAAGCATTACCACGAACGCGGACCCTCGCAGCGCATCGGCCACTGGCTGAGCAGGCACCTGCTCGAATCGCGGTTCGCCTTCTACGAGCCGGATTTTGCACTACCGACGGTACTGCGCCGGCAGGCCTGGCCACTACGGCCTGGCATGACGCCTGACACGCGTGTGCGCAAGCTGATGGTGATGCCCGGCCTGGACCGCAATACACATCTGTGGTCGCGGGTCGAATCCGATCCCGCATATCGCGCGCTGGCACGAAGCATCTGGGCCGAGAGATTCGGCGCGCGGCCCACCGGGCGGATCGGCGTGGACGACCCTGCGAAGAAGCAGGCCGCGATCGACGCGCAGATCGCACGCGCGCTCAAGGCAGTGAAGCAACTGCAGGCGCGTGGCGTACGGATCGTGTTCGTGCGCCCTCCCAGCGCTGGCCGCTACTACGCCTTCGAACAGTCGCAGATGCCGCGCGCCCAGACCTGGGACTTACTGTTGGCGCGCACTGGCCTGCCAGGCGTGCACTTCGAGGATTATCCGGCGATGCAGGGGCTGGACCTGCCGGAGTGGTCGCATCTTTCCCGCGTCGATGCCGAGCGCTATACCGCGGCGCTGGTGCCGCTGCTCGAGAACGCGTTCGAGCGACAGGAACGCGGCGAGGCAGTCGCCTCGCGCTGAGCCCTCACGCGCGCACGAGTCACGCCGCGCCAGACAACCGCCCACGCATTGGCTTTCGCGCTTTTCCAGAACCGCGTCGCGTACGATGGCGCGCCGCGGCGCCTTGCCGACGGCGCGGACCGACATCGGCCCACGGAGTCAGACGATGGTGCGAATGCAGTGCAGAATCCGGACGATGATATTGGGCACCGCGCTGTGCTGCACGACGACGTGGGCCGAGGCGGAGCAATCCCCACTGCGCACCTACGCCAATCCGCTCGACATCGACTACCGCTACAACTTCGAACAGATCAACGAAAAGATTTCCTACCGCACCGGTGCCGATCCGGTGTTCGTGCCTCATGGCGATGCGTATTACCTGTTCCAGACCCTCGCCGACGGCTACTGGAGATCCACGGACCTGCTGCACTGGACCTTCATCACGCCCAGCCGCTGGCCGTTCGAAAGCATCGTGGCGCCGGCGGCGATCTCCGACGGCAAGCGCCTGATCCTGATGCCGTCGATGATGGACCAGCGCGCGGTGCTGGTGACCACGCGCCCGGACACCGGGCAGTTCGAGTTCCTCACCCGGCGCATGCCCAAACTCCCGAACGCGGTGCCGCCGGGGCAGGACATCTACGCCCTGCCCAAGGGCAAGATTCCGCCCGGCCCCTGGGACCCGGGGCTGTTCGCGGACGACGACGGGCGCTGGTACATGTACTGGAACTCATCGAATATCTACCCGATCTACGGCATCGAGATCGAACCGAAAAGCTTCACCTACATCGGCGAGCCGAAGGTGCTGTTCAAGCTCGATCCGAAGCGCCACGGCTGGGAGCGCTTCGGCCAGGACCACCGCGACGAGGCCACGCTGCCCTTCATGGAAGGCGCATGGATGAACAAGGTCGGTGGCCGTTATTACCTGCAGTACGGCGCGCCCGGCACCGAGTACAACGCCTACGCGAACGGGACCTATGTCGGCGATTCGCCGCTCGGTCCATTCACCTACGCGCCGTGGAACCCGGTGGCCTACAAGCCCGGCGGTTTCGTCATCGGCGCCGGCCACGGCTCGACGTTCCAGGACGCGCACGGCAACTGGTGGAACAGCGGCACACCGTGGGTGGGTCACAACTGGAATTTCGAGCGCCGCATCGGCCTGTGGCCGGCTGCGTTCTACAGCGACGGGCAGATGCGCGTGTCGACCCGCTTCGGCGACTTCCCGCACTGGATGCCCGATGGCGCGGTCGACGATCCGCAGCGCCTGTTCACCGGCTGGATGCTGCTTTCGTACCGCAAAACCGTGGCTGCATCCTCGACTTTGGAGAAGTTTGATCCAGCAAGTGCCGCGGACGAGAACCCGCGCACCTTCTGGGTCGCGGCGCGCAATGCCAAAGGCGAAACACTGACGCTCGACCTCGGTGCGGTGAAGACGGTACGCGCGGTGCAGGTCAACTACGCGGACTATGCGTCTGGCGTGTTCGCGGACGGGCCGCAGATCTACACCGAATTCACCCTGCAGCAGTCGGACGATGGCCGCCACTGGCGCACTCTGGCCGAGGTCGGAAACGCGCGCGACCGTCGCGACCGGCCCAACGCCTATGTGCCGTTGCCCGAGCCTGTGCGCGCCCGCTACGTGCGCTATGTGCACGGGCATGTGGGCGCGAAGCACCTGGCGATCTCGGATCTTCGCGTGTTCGGCAATGCCGATGGCGCCGCGCCCGCGAAGCCGTCCGCGCCGACGGTGCGACGCGATCGCGACCGCCGCAACGGCTTCGTGCGCTGGCAGGCGCAGCCGGGCGCGGTCGGCTACAACGTGTGCTGGGGCCTGCGGCCCGATCGCCTGACCCTGTGCTACCAGGTCTTTTCCGATGCGGCGACGACGCTGGAACTGCGCGCGCTCAATCGCGATGAGCATTACCACGTGGCGGTGGAAGCGTTCAACGAAACCGGCGTGTCGCCGCTGAGCGACGCGGTGCCGCTGCCGTAGGCCAGAGCGTCAGGCCTTCGTGTAGGAGCGCCGCTTCGAAGCGACGCGGACTCCGGGACACGGCGCTCCTACAGGTTTCGCCTATTTCCGGGCGCTGAGGATCGGCGTCAGATAATCGGTCGTGCCCACGATGCGCTGCAGGTGCGGGAAACGCAGCCCCTGGTGGTAATCCACGCTGATCGTGCGGTAGCGATCGAACTCCTTGACCAGCAGCCGGATCGGCGCGGTGCCGGTCTTCGCCGCCTTGATCGCGTCCTCCATCGCTTCGGGCGAATACTCGATGTCGTTGACCGCGACCAGGCTCATGCCGGTGCCGACGCCGGCATTGAAGGCCGGTCCGTCCCAGCGCACTTCGTTGATCCTGCCGTCCTTGCCGGCGACAAGGCCGATCGAATACGTATAGTCGGCGCCGCCATCGCCTTCCTTGGCCCGCGCCTTGGCCAGCGCGCTGGGCTCGTCCTTGTAGACCAGGCGCCAGCCGCTCGCCTCCAGGCCGCCGGTCAGGCCGACCTTGCCGTCCAGGCGCTCGCGCAGGAACACCGCCCAGTCGCTCTCGACCACGCCGTTGAGCGTGGCCACCACGTCGTCGAAGGTGTAGGTGTTCTGGGTCTTCCACACGCCGTCGTCGACGCCGAAGAACGCGCGCGCGAAGTCGTCGAGCGACTTGCGGTTGTTGGTGAGCTTGCGGATGCGCGCATCGGCTTCCAGCCACATCAGCTGCGCGCCGGAGTAGTAGTCCTCGCTCATCTGCCAGTTGCGATAGGGCTTGCCGCCGCGCGGGGTGATGATCGGGTCGTTGGTGGTGTCCTGCACGCTGCGCCACTGCAGGCCGGGGCGATTGTCGGCATAGGTGGCCGCCGTCAGCGCGAGCGCGTCGCGTGCGGCATCGATCGGTCGCAGTCCGGCGCGCGCGTTGAGCACGGCACCCCAGTACTGGGTCTGGCCTTCGTAGACCCAGAGCAGGCTGTCCTGCATCGGCACGTTGTAGTTCGGCGTCCACAGGTCGGCAGGACGGCGGTACTTGCCGTTCCACGAATGGGTGTACTCGTGCGCGAGCAGATCTGTACTGCCGATCTTCTTGTCCCAGCCGCTGAAATAGTCGGCGTCCACCCCGTTCTCGCTGGAGCGCTGGTGTTCCAGACCGATGCCGGACATCTGCTTGCTCAGCGAGAGCAGGAAGTCGTAGTGGTCGTAATGCTGCGCGCCATACAGTTTCAGCGCCTGGCGCACCAGCGCACGATGCTGCTCGAGATGATCGGGCTTGGCTTCGAGCTGCTTGGCCGCATCGGCGACCACGTTCAGGCGCACCGGCTTATCCCCAGCCGCGCCGAGATCGATGGTCTTGAAGTAGCGACCGGCGAACACCGGCGAATCGGCCAGGATGTCGAGCGGTACGGTCTGGTAGTCCACGGCATCGCCGAGTTTGCGCTCCACGTCCAGCGCGGTTGCGGCCTGCCAGCCTGCCGGATAGGTCACCCGCGCGTCGTAGTCGATGCGGCTGGCGTAGTGCCCGGCCGGGTACAGCACCACAGTGTTGAACTGCAGGTTGAGCATGTTCGGCGTCATCACCACGCGCCCCTGCGTGGTATCGGCCGGCGTGAGCGTCTGGTATTCGGTCGTGATCGACGTCACGCCTTGCGGGACTTCCAGATGGAAGGCGTAGACGTCGGCAGGATCGCGTTTCCAGGCGAGCTTCTGGCCATTGCCGGCGCTGATGACCAGGCCGGCGAGCTTGTCGATCGGTCCGCGCGGCCCGTGATTGCCGGGCAGCCACTGCGGATACAGCAGGGTCAGCGGGCCGGGCGCGACCGGGATCGTCTGCTTGACCCGGAAGATGCGCTGCGCGGTATCGGTGGCATCGACCTCGAGCACGATCGCGCCCGGCGCGTACGGCGTGTCCTGCGGAGCGGGCACTTCGGCGCGGGCAACGCCGGCGGTGGCGAGCAGCAGGGCGCTGGCGAGCAGGGAACGACAGATCACGGCAGGCTCCAGAACGGATCGATCCCCATCCTAAGCAATCCGGCGTGCACTCACGGGCTGCCGGAAGTCATGCCGCAGCGCGCGTCCACACCACGCAGCGATTGTTGGCCGGCATCGCCGCGTCTTCCATAAGGCGCAGACCGATGCCGCGCGCCAGCGCGTCGACCGCCTCGAAATCACGAATTCCCGAATGTGGATCGCGCGCCCGAAGCCAGCCATCGAACTCGCGGTTGCTGGCGCTGGTGTAGTCGCCCCGATAGTTGAAGGGTCCGTAGACCGCGAACACGGCATCGGCGCCCAGCACCCGGTCCAGGCCGGCGAACAGCGCCTCGACATCCGGCCAGCCCATGATGTGCAGGGTGTTGGCGGTAAAGGCGGCATCGAAACGGGCGGCCGGCCACGGTCCGCGCGCGACGTCGAGCACCAGCGGCGCGGGCGTATTCGGCAGCGCGGCTTCGTCCAGCCACGCGCGGATGCCGGGCAGATGCTCCGTGCGGTCGCTGGCCTGCCATTGCAGCTGCGGCATCGCGGCGGCGAAATGGACCGCGTGCTGGCCGGTACCGCTGCCGATCTCCAGCACCTGGTTCCGATCCGCGAACCAGCGCTGCAGCACCGACAGGATCGGCGCGCGGTTGCGCTCGCAGGCGGGGGCGAAGGGCTTGTCGGTGGAGGGCTGCATGCGCTGCATTTATCCCGCACACACGCGGCCGCGGCAATACTTCCGCGGCCGAACACTTTCCCGACAAGGAGAACTCTCACATGTCCATCGCAATCCGCGGCGTCTCATTGGCTTCGATCCTGTCGCTGTCGCTCGCCGCCTGCGCCGCGACGCCGAACGATGATGATGCTGCCAGCCTGCCGCCCGGCAGTACCGCAGGCTGCAACGCCGACGCCGCGCAGTCCGCGGTCGGCAAACAGGCCACGGCCGAGGTGGTCGAACAGGCGCGCAAGGACGCCGGCGCGCAGGTCGCGCGCACGCTCAAGCCCGGTCAGATGGTGACGATGGAGTTCCGCGAAGGCCGGCTCAACCTGCAGGTGGACGACAACAACGTCGTGACCGAAGTACGCTGCGGCTGAGGGTGCGGCGCGATGCGCATGGCATGATCGCGCCATGCCGCGTCGCACCGCCTGGATCCTGCTCGCGCTGGCGCTGTTCGCCGCCTGGAACTGGTGGCGGACCGCGCCAGCGCCTGCGGACGGGCCGCCGCCCGTCGCAACGCCGGATGCACGCACGCCGCGTGCCCCCGCGCCGGCTTCGCTGCCGGTCGAGGCCGTCGACACGCTGCAGCGCATCCGCGCCGGCGGCCCGTTCCCTTATCGGCAGGACGGCGGCGTCTTCCACAACCGCGAGCGTCTGCTGCCGCAGCGCCCGAGTGGCTACTATCGCGAGTACACCGTCGACACGCCCGGCGAACGCGATCGCGGTGCGCGCCGCATCGTCACCGGCGGACATCCACCCGCCGAATTCTTCTACACCACCGATCATTACCGCAGCTTCCGGCGGATCGATGCTGATGCAGAGGCTGTGCCATGAACACAGTCGACCTGAGCGCCATGCTGGCCGACCACACGGCTTCGGGCGCCTATTACGTGGATGCCGGCGGAGGCGACGCGCTGGCCGAAGCGGCCGAGCGGCTCGAGTTCGCGTTCGTGCGCATCGATCTGCAGGGCTGCGAAGACAAGGAGGCCGTGCTGGCGCGGATCGCGCAGGCGCTGGACTTCCCCGACTGGTTCGGGCGCAACTGGGATGCGCTGGCCGACTGCCTGGACGATCTGTCGTGGCTGCCCGCACCGGGTTACGTGCTGCTGCTCGACCACACCCACGACTGGAAGCAGGCCGATCCGGTCGGCTTCGACGTGCTGCTCGAGATCGGCACCGAAGTCGCGACCCGATGGGCCGAACACGGGGTCGCATTCTGGCTGTTGATACCGGTGCCGCCGGGGCAGCTTTAGCGCCCACCTGTCGGCCGCACGCGAGTGCGTACGCCCGATGATCCGCCGCGATCGCGCCCTAGACGCGGTCGTCGATGCCCTTCACGCCGTCATGCCGGGCACAGTGCGCGCAGCAGTAGTAGGTGCCGTCGTGCTCGGCGCCGTGGCCGATCACCTTGCAGCCACAGTGCGCACAGCTGGGCGCCATGGCATGGATCGCGCATTCGAACGAATCGAAGGTACCGGACCGGTCACCCTGGGTGATGGTAAAGGCCTTGTCGTAGTCGTTGCCGCACACGTCGCATCTGGACATTGGCTTGCTCCACGCAGGATGTGCCGCGGATTCTCGTGCTGGCGGCAAGAAGGGGGGGTGAAGCCGCCGGTATATTTTTAGCGCGTCATCCCCGCGGAGGCGGCAAGCGCTTTTCAACAGCGCGAAGCGCTGGTCTCCAGGACGCTGCTGTTGCTTTTGGAGTCAATAGCCTTCGCCCTTCGGCCGTAGAGCTTTCGCCTGAAGGCGACCTACTTTCTTTGCTGGTGCACTGCGCCGAAGGCGCGAACGGCGAAGCCGGCCCGAAGGGCGAGCACCGCAGGTGCGAGTAAAGAAAGTAGGCAAAGAAGGCACCTTCCTCGACAAGTCGCTCAAGAAGTGTGGGCGGCGAAGGAATTTTCGGACTCGCCATCCATGGCTCGATCCGAAAACGGCGGCCATCCATGGCCGCCGCCCCTCCGGGGTTTCCGACTGCGTTTGACTGCTGCAGAATTTTGAAAGTCAGAGGCCGGTATCACTGGAGCCGCCAGATAGCCCTAGCTCACGGAACTTTGGCCTTTGGCTTGACTCTCTCGAACCTGTACTCGCGGCCCGCATCCGGACACCCGGAGGGCGGCCGGCATGGATGCCGGCCGTTTTCGGAGCGGACAAGGATGTCCGCTGCGAAAATGGCGACGACACTGCACATACCCTGAGCGGTGTTGACTTCACGAGCAGGTGCTTTCTTTGGTTACTTTCTTTGCACCAGCAAAGAAAGTAACTCGCCGAAAGGCGAAAGCTCTGCGCCCGTAGGGTGAATGGCGTTGACCTCAGAAGAACAACAGCAACGTCCTTGGGTCGCCGGCTGCGCGGGGATGAAGATCTGAAATTTTCGACGCAAACGCGCCGCGCATTCATCCTGAGACAGATCCCGATCGACTCGGCGCCCTAGCCGCCTCGATGCGCGTGCGCCAGGAATCGCAGCGCCGCCCGTTCCCATTGGCGTGCGCCCGTGGGCTTGCCTGCCGCCTGCGCCAGCGTCCCCGCGCGCCAGGCCTCGAACACCGCCGGATCGATATAGGCCTTGCGGCACACCGCGGGCGTGTTGCCCAACGCGTCGGCGACCTGGCGCACGACCTCCTTCTCCGCGGCGGCGAACGCGCTTTCGCCCGGGGCACGTCCGCGGCGGCCGACAGGGTGCGGCGTACGCGCGAGCAGCTGGAACGCGGCCAGCGTGCCGGCGTAGGTGCGGAAATCCTTGGTGGTGAAGTTTTCGCCCATGGCATCGCGCAGGTAGGCATTGACCAGGGTCGAGCCCATTGGCTGGCGCTTGCCCGTATCGTCGCGGTACTGGAACAGCACCTGACCCGGCAGCTGCTGGCAGCTACGCACCAGCGACACCAGCCGCCTGTCGTCGAGCACGACCTCGTGGTCCTGACCGCTCTTGCCACGGAAGCGGAAACGCGCGCGCCCACCACGCAGGAACTCCACATGACGGTCGCGCAGGGTGGTCAGGCCGAACGAACCGTTGCTGCGCGCGTATTCGTCGTTGCCGACCCGGATCATGGTTTCGGCCAGCACCGACAGCACGATCGCAGCCACCTTGTCGCGCGGAAAACCCGCCAGCTTTAGATCGGCGCGCACCCGGCGCCGCAGTTCCGGCATCGCCTTGCCGAACGCGACGATGCGGTCGAACTTACCGCTGCCGCGCTCTGCGTTCCAGTCGGGGTGATAGCGGTACTGCTTGCGTCCGCGCGCATCGCGTCCGGTCGCCTGCAGGTGTCCGCGCGGATCGGTGCTGATCCACACGTCGGTATAGGCCGGTGGAATCGCCAGCTTGCGGATGCGCGCAAGCGTGCGCGCGTCGCGCACCACCCCACCGCGCGGCTTGCGATAGGCGAAACCACGCCCGCTGCGTACCCGGCGGATGCCCGGCGCCTGGTCGCTGACATAACGCAGGCCTGCGCGCCGGGCCGCTTTCGCGGCGGTGCGGGTCGAAGCGACGGACCCGCTCATCGCCTTCCTCTGGAGCCGGACATTACGCGACCGTGCCAGGCAGACGGGCTTGCGCCCGTCTCCATGGAGCCACGCGATAGGCACCCGATGCCCATGGCAGGTCCCAGCGCGCAGCAGTGCACGCTCGTCGTGGTGGGCGGTACACAGGCGGATTCGTAACGCGCCGGTCCGCTGGGCGCGATGTGCAGATCGGTCATGTCCGTTCACCTGGCCGGGAACGGTCGACCTTAGGTGGCTGCGCGTCTGCCTTCCGTCAATGCACGCAGCATTGCTGAAGGCTTCACCTACCGATCATGCCGGCTGCGACGCCGCCACAGTCGCGGTGCGTGGTGCAAAGCGCCATGCCACGAATGCGGCCGCCAGCAGCAGACCGCCCGCGATGTAGAACGGCGCGCCAGGCAGGTGCACCGGCGTCGCGTCGCCGATGAACCAGCCGAAGCTGCCGGCAAAGATCGCCGGGCCGACGATGCCGGCCATCGACACCAGGCTCATCAACGCGCCCTGGATCCGGCCCTGCACGTCCGGCCCGACCTGGCGCGTGATCAGGGCCTGTGTCGCCGGCGCCGCGATCGCCCACAGCGCGCTGATCGGCAGGCCCACGAGGAACATCCAGCCCACGTACGCATACCCGTAGATGGTGAATCCCGCCGCCCCGCACAGCAGCGCGCACAGCAAGGCGCGGCGCTCGCCCAGCCACTGCACCGCCTTGCCGATGAGCAACACGTTGACGATCACGCTGAGCACGCCGACCAGGGCCAGCACGTAGCCCACTTCCTTCTGTCCCCACTGATAGCGGTAGTCCGCATACAGCACGAAGATGCTGGGGTACACGTAGTGCGCCAGATTGGCGATGAACACCACCGCGGCGAGGCCGAACACCTGCGGATAACTCGCGAGCAACTTCATCGAACCGAATGGATTGGCGTGCGACCAGTCGAACTTCGGCGCACGGTGCTCCGGCGCCAGCGATTCGGGCAGCACGAACAGGCCGTAGCCGAAGTTGAGCAGCGCCAGCCCCGCAGAGAACCAGAACGGCAGCCGCAGATCGATGTCGCCGAGGAAACCGCCGATCAACGGACCGATGATGAAGCCCACGCCGAACGCCGCGCCGATCATGCCGAAACTCTTCGCCCGCCGTTCGGGCGGAGTGACGTCGGCGACGTAGGCATTGGCCGTGGTGAAGCTGGCCGAGGTCATCGCCGAGATGATCCGGCCGACGAACAGCCACGCCAACGAGGGCGCAAGCGCCATGAAGATGAAGTCCAGCCCGAGCCCCAGGCAGGACAGCAGGATCACCGGCCGCCGGCCGTAGCGATCCGACAGCGCGCCCTGCACCGGCGAGGTCACGAACTGGATCGCGGCGAACACGAAGCCGAACGCGCCGATCCAGTAGGCCGCGGTATCGGTACGTCCGCCCACGAATTGCTGCACCAGATGCGGCAGCACCGGGATGATCACGCCGAAGGCCAGCACGTCGATCAGCACGGTGACGAAGATGAAGGCGAGCGCAGCCTTGCGCGCGCCGTTGGCGAGGGGAGGTGAAGTCATGGCGTTGTCTTGATGAAGGATGCTTGCGCGAAGGGCGTTCGCGCTCAATCTCGCAGCGCGTCTGCCGCCAGCAGCGCGGCATGATCGCGCACATCGTCCGGCCATGCACCGATGCGTTCCTCGAACGCGGATGCGTCGCCCGCGAACAGCGCGCGCGTCGCCTCCTCGAAGCCGGGCGCATCGCCCGCCATCGTGGCCATGAACCGGTACGCGGATTCCTGCGCGGCGCGCTTGCGGTCGTTGCCTGCATTGGCCCGGCGCGCATCTTCCACCAGCTTGCGCAGCGCGACCGAGGCGCCGCCGGGTTGCGCGGCCAGCCACTGCCAGTGGCGCGGCAGCAAGGTCACCTCGCGCGCGACCACACCCAGCCTGGGCCGGCCGGGGCCCTTGCGCGGCTCCGGCAGGTCTTCGACTTCCGCACGCACCGCCACGTCGGACTCCGCCAGCCGTTTGAGCAGGTCGGCGGAGCTGCCGCGCAGGTCGACTTCGATGAGGTGGCTGGTGCGCTCGTCGAAGATCAGGATCGGTTCGCTGCCGGCCTGCGGGTCGTTGGACTGGAGCTCGCGCTGCGCGACCAGCGCGACGTGGCGCAGGGCGCCGGAGGCGATGCGGCGGGTACCGGCGAAGGCGGTACAGCGGGTATCCGGGGTGGCTTGCATGGCGAAATCGACATTTCTGGGCGCGGTAATATGACCCGGGTAGATTTGAATTGCAATATCGCCCGGGTGAATTGGATTGGTTACGCCTGGAACATTTGCGGCAGCGCACAAACGTGTGCTTTATTCGGGGTAGCCCCGAGGACGGATGGCCGGAGCACAGCAACCGCTGCGCACCGCGGCATGCCGTCGCCGGGCGAAACCCGCCGCGGAGTCCAATGCCCTCTCACCAGCCACCCACCGCTCTTTACGACCCGTCCTGCGAGCGCGACGCCTGCGGCTTCGGCCTGATCGCGCAGCTGGACGACCGGCCGACGCACGCCCTGATCGAACGCGCGCTCGAAGCGCTGGCCCGGATGAGCCATCGCGGCGGGATCGCGGCCGATGGTGAGAGCGGGGACGGCTGTGGGCTGCTGATCCGCTCGCCGGAACCCTGGCTGCGCGCGCTGGCCAACGAGGCCGGGATCGCGCTGGCTGCGCGGTTCGCCGCCGGGCTGGTGTTCCTGCCGCATGACGATGCCGCGTGCGCACGGGTGCGGACGATTTTGGCGCAGGCGCTCGAGGGCGCCGGTGTGCAGATCGCCGGCTGGCGCGCAGTGCCGATTGATGCCGATGCCTGCGGTCCGCTTGCGCGCCGCTCGCTGCCGCGGATCGAGCAGGTGTTCGTCGATGCGCCGGTCGACATGGATCCGGTGGCCTTCGAGCGCGCGCTGTTCCTGGGCCGCCGCCGCGCCGAACAGCGCCTGCGCGAATTGTCCAGATCGGAACCATCCGCCGGCTCGCTGCAGGATGCCTATGTGGTCAGCCTGTCCGCGCACAGCATCGGCTACAAGGGCATGGTGCTGCCGGTCAAGCTGGCGCGCTTCTATCCCGACCTGCAGCGCAGCGACCTGACCAGCAGCGCGGTGGTGTTCCACCAGCGCTTTTCCACCAACACCCAGCCGCGCTGGCCGCTGGCGCAGCCGTTCCGCAGGCTCGCCCACAACGGCGAGATCAACACCATCGCCGGCAACCGCGCCTGGGCGCAGGCGCGTACGCACGCCTGGCGCGCGCCGGGACTGGATCTGCGCGAGTTCGATCCGCTGGTGCGCAACGATGGTTCGGATTCGCAGAGCCTGGACGAGATGCTGGAAGTGCTGCAGGCCGGCGGCATGGATCTGCTGCAGGCGATGCGCATCCTGGTGCCGCCGGCGACCCAGTCGCTGGAATACCGCGACACCGAGCTGGCCGCGTTCTACGAGTACTACGCGCTCAACAGCGAGCCCTGGGACGGGCCTGCCGGCATCGTGCTGTGCGATGGGCGCTACGCGGCCTGCTCGCTGGACCGCAACGGGCTGCGTCCCGCGCGCTGGCTGCGCACCCGCGACCGGCACGTGCTGATCGCCTCGGAAGCCGGGGTGTGGCCGATGCCGGCGGACGAGATTGAAGCCAAGGGCAAGCTCGGACCGGGCGAGATGATCGCGATCGACCTGCATGCCGGCACCCTGCTGGACTCGGAAGCGATCGACGCGATCAACCGCGCACGCGCGCCGTACAAGCGCTGGCTGCAGCGCGGCATGACATATCTGCACAGCGAACTGATCGATCCGGCGCTGGCCAATGCGCCGTTCGACGCGTCCACCCTGGCCGGCTTCCAGAAGCTGTTCCAGCTGACCCGCGAGGAACGCGAGTATGTACTGCGCCCGCTGGCCGAGACCGAGCAGGAAGGCACAGGCTCGATGGGCGACGACACCCCGCCGGCCGCGCTGTCCCGTCACGACCGCCCGCTGTACGACCGCTTCCGCCAGGCCTTCGCCCAGGTCACCAATCCGCCGATCGATCCATTGCGCGAGGACTGCGTGATGTCGCTGGCCACGCAGTTGGGCCGCGAAGGCAATATCTTCGACGACGGCCCGCACGCGGTGCGCCACGTCAACCTCAACTCGCCGGTGCTCTCGCAGCGCAAGCTGCGCGAGCTGCTGGCGCGCGCACCCGAGCTGTTCGGCACCGCGCCGGACGCGTCCTATCGCTACCTCGACCTCAACTTCGATCCGGCCGAGGGCATGCGCGCGGCGCTCGAGCGCCTGAACCGCGAAGCCGAAGCCGCCGCGCGCAGCGGTGTGTTGCTGCTGATCGTGAGCGATCGCCGTCCGCGCCGCGATGCGCTGATGCTGCATGCGCTGCTGGCCACCGGCGCGGTCCACCAGCACCTGGTCCGCGCCGGGCTGCGCTGCGCAGTGAACCTGATCGTGGAAACCGGGACCGCGCGCGATCCGCACCACATCGCCTGCCTGCTCGGCTTCGGCGCCACCGCGGTGTATCCGTATCTGGCCTACCAGACCCTGCACGACCTGGGCGTGCGCGGGATCCTCAAGACCAAGTCCGGCGAAACCGCGCAGATCGGCCGCAGCTACCGGCGCGGGGTCAAGAAGGGCCTGCTCAAGATCCTGTCGAAGATGGGCATCAGCACCATCGGCAGCTATCGCGGCGCGCAGCTGTTCGAGATCGTCGGCCTCGACCGCGAGGTGGTCGACCTGTGCTTCGCCGGCGCGGCCAGCCGCATCGGCGGCCTGGGCTTCGAGGCATTGCAGGCCCAGACCGCGGAGCGTGCGCGCTTCGCCTGGAACAACAACACGCTGCCCGCGATCGGCGGTGTGCTGCGCTACATGCCCGACGGCGAGGACCACCAGTTCAACCCGGAGGTGGTGATCGCGCTGCAGCGCGCCACCCAGAGCGGCGATGCGCAGGACTGGCGCGCCTACGCCGATGCGGTGAACACGCGCCAGCCGGCGGCGCTGCGCGACCTGCTGGCACTGCGCGCGGCGGCGACGCCGGTGGCGCTAGAGCAGGTGGAGCCGGTCGAGGCGATCGTGCGCCGCTTCGACTCGGCCGCGATGAGCTTGGGCGCGCTCTCGCCAGAGGCGCACGAAGCGCTGGCGATCGCGATGAACCGCCTGGGCGGGCGCAGCAATTCCGGCGAGGGCGGCGAGGACCCCGCGCGCAACGGCAGCGAACGCCGTTCCAAGATCAAGCAGGTCGCGTCCGGCCGCTTCGGCGTCACACCCGAATACCTGGTCAATGCCGAAGTCCTGCAGATCAAGGTCGCGCAGGGCGCCAAGCCAGGCGAGGGCGGACAGCTACCCGGACACAAGGTCAATGCGCTGATCGCACGCCTGCGCCACGCCACCCCCGGCATCGGCCTGATCTCGCCGCCGCCGCACCACGACATCTATTCGATCGAGGACCTGGCCCAGCTGATCCACGACCTGCGCCAGGTCAATCCCAAGGCGCTGATCTCGGTGAAGCTGGTCTCGCATGCCGGCGTCGGCACGATCGCCTCGGGCGTGGTGAAGGCCGGCGCGGACCTGGTCACGATTTCCGGCCACGACGGCGGCACCGGCGCGAGCCCGCTGTCTTCGATCCGCTACGCCGGCACGCCCTGGGAACTGGGCCTGTCCGAAGCGCGCCAGGCGCTGCTGGCCAACGAGCTGCGCGAGCGGGTGATCGTGCAGGCCGACGGAGGACTCAAGACCGGGCTGGATGTGGTCAAGGCCGCGTTGCTGGGCGCGGAAAGCTTCGGCTTCGGCACCGCGCCGATGATCGCGCTGGGCTGCAAGTACCTGCGCATCTGCCATCTCAACAACTGCGCCACGGGCGTGGCCACCCAGGACGAACGCCTGCGCCGCGATCATTTCACCGGCCTGCCCGAAAAGGTCGAAAACTTCTTCCGCGGCGTGGCCGGCGAAGTGCGCGAATGGCTGGCGCTGCTGGGCGCGCGCAGCCTGGGCGAGATCGTGGGCCGCACCGACCTGCTGCAGATCATTGACGATTCCGCCCGCTACGGCCTGGATCTGGCACCGCTGCTGGCGTCCACCGGCCTCACCCAAGGTGGCCATTGCGGCGCGCCCGCGCTGCATCCCGCCCCGACCGGGTTGTCCGCCCGGCTCGACGCGGAGCTCGCCAGCGCGATCGAGCACAAGCAGGGCGGCACGTTCGCGTTCGACATCGAAAACACCGATCGCAGCATCGGCGCGCGTCTGTCCGGCCGCATCGCGCGGCTGCACGGCGATCTGGGCATGGCCGATGCACCGATCGACCTGCACTTCAGCGGCAGCGCCGGGCAGAGCTTCGGCGCGTTTCTCGCCGGCGGCCTGCACCTGCAGCTGCAGGGCGAAGCCAACGACTACGTCGGCAAGGGCATGGCCGGCGGGCGGATCGTGCTGCGGCCGCCGCAGGGCGCGCGCTGGGAAGCGCGCAGTGCGCCGATCATGGGCAACACCTGCCTGTACGGTGCTACCGGCGGCGAGCTGTATGCGGCCGGACGCGCGGGCGAACGCTTCGCGGTGCGCAACTCCGGTGCGATCGCGGTGGTGGAAGGCGCCGGCGATCATTGCTGCGAATACATGACCGGCGGCGTGGTGGCCGTGCTCGGACGTACCGGACTGAATTTCGGCGCCGGCTTCACCGGCGGCATGGCCTATGTGCTCGACCTCGACCGCGATTTCGTCGACCGCTACAACCACGAGCTGGTCGACATCCTGCGGATCAACTCCGAGGGCTTCGGCGCGCATCGCTCGCACCTGCTCGATCTGCTCGAGGCGCATGTGCGCCATACCGGCAGCGTGTGGGCCGCGCGCATCGCCGGGGAGATGCGTGATTTCCTCGGCAAGTTCTGGCTGGTCAAGCCGAAGGCGGCGAGCCTGGAATCGCTGAGCGAGAATCTGAGGCGCGCGGCATGAACATGCTGAGGGTCTCGTGGGAGCGACCTTGGTCGCGATTGCCTTTGGCTCTCGTGTCTTCGGCTTTCGGATCTTTGGCGTCTGGCGCAAAAGCCAACGCGCTCGCGACCAAGGTCGCTCCCACAGGATGGGCGAACCCCACCCCTTCTGTGCGCCCCCTTACCAAGGGGGCTTTCCTCCAGAAAATTCCTAGCCACTTGGGGCTCAGGCCATGAGCCGCAAGCCGCTGTTCGATTTCCTCGACCGCCCGCGGGAAATGCCGGCGCGCATTCCGTTGGAACTGCGGCGCGAAGGCGACTGGCGCGAGCTGTACGGGCGCTTCGGCGAAGCCGAGGCGCAGCACCAGGCCGGACGCTGCCTGGACTGCGGCATCGCCTACTGCGCGCACGGCTGCCCGCTGCATAACCGCATCCCGCAATGGCTGGAACTGGCGCGCGAGGGACGCATCGTCGAAGCGGCCGCGCTCTGCCACGAAACCAATCCGCTGCCCGAGATCTGCGGCCGCGTCTGCCCGCAGGACCGGCTGTGCGAAGGCAGCTGCACCCTGCACGACGGCGGCTTTGGCGCGGTGAGCATCGGAGCGATGGAAAAGTACATCGTCGACACCGCGCTCGCGCAGGGCTGGCGGCCAGACCTGTCGCAGGCCCCCGCGACCGGTAAGCGCGTCGCCATCGTCGGCGCCGGACCGGCCGGATTGTCCTGCGCCGACCGGCTCGCCCGCGCGGGCGTGCAGGCCACCGTGTTCGACCGCTACGAGCAGATCGGCGGACTGCTGCATTTCGGGATCCCCACCTTCAAGCTCGAACGCTCCGTGCTGCAGATGCGGCGCGAGGTGCTCGAAGGCATGGGCGTGGAATTCCGGCTCGGCGTGGAGATCGGTCGCGATATCGCCATCGATGCGCTGCTGATGGATTTCGACGCCGTGTTCCTGGGCCTGGGCACCTACCGCTATACCGATGGCGGGCTGCCGGGCCAGGACCTGCAGGGCGTGCTGCCCGCGCTGCCTTTCCTGGTCCACAACGGTCGCATCGTGCACGGCAGCGACGGCGCGCAATCGCGTCCGATCGCCGGCTGGGAAGACGAGGTGCAGTTGCCCGAGCTGCGCGGCCAGCGGGTCGTGGTGCTGGGCGGCGGCGACACCGGCATGGACTGCGTGCGCAGCGCGGTGCGTCTGGGCGCCGCCCAGGTGACCTGCGTCTACCGGCGCGACGAGGCCAACATGCCCGGCTCCGCGCGCGAGGTGGCGAACGCGCGCGAGGAAGGAGTCGCGTTCCTGTTCAACCGCCAGCCGCTGGCCCTGCTGGGCGAAGACGCCGTATGCGGCGTGCGCGTGGTGGAAACGCGCCTGGGCGCGGCTGACGCGCGCGGTCGCCAGAGCGTGGAGAACGTGCCCGGCAGCGAATCCGAGCTGCCGGCCGATGTGGTGATCATCGCCTTCGGCTTCCAGCCCGATCCCCCGCAGTGGCTGCACGCCCACGGCATCGAGCTGCACGCGAATGGCCGCATCAGGGTCGGTGCTCCGACTTCGGGCCCGCGGCCCTCCGCCCAGGATGACCAGAAAGCGTCGTTGCCGTTCCAGACCACCCATCCGCGCATCTTCGCCGGCGGCGACGGGGTGCGTGGTGCCGACCTGGTGGTGACCGCGGCCTACGAAGGTCGCGAGGCGGCGGCTTCGATCCTGCGCACGTTCGGTTGAGCTCAGCGCAGGTTGACGGGTAGCCGGTTGTGCACGGCGGTCGCCGCGATCGCCGCATGGCCCACCGCCACGCTGATCTGGTTGAGCGCGCTGACCATGTCGCCGCAGGCGTAAAGGCCATCGACGCTGGTCTGCTGCTCTCGGTCCGTGACCAGTTCGCCGTTGTCGTCGCAGCGCGCGCCCAGGGCCAGGGCCAGTCCGGTCTGGGCATCGCTGCCGAGCACCGGATAGAGCGTGTCGAACGCATGCCGCTCGCCGTTTGCCAAGGTCGCAATGCAGCGCCCGGTGTCTATCCGGATCGAATCCGGACGCGGCAACAGCACCACACCCGCGTCCCGCGCCTGCGCAACCTTGTCCCCGGAGAGCGCGTCGGTATCGCTGGCCACCACGGTCACGCTGCGCGAGAACGTGCGCAGGAACACCGCGTGGCCGACGGCTTCGTTCGCTGGTCCATACACGCCGATCCGTTCGTCGCGCGCTTCATAGCCATCGCAGATCGCGCACAGGCGCACCGCACCGGTATCGATCGCCGCTTCCACGCCGTCGATCTCCGGCAGTTTGTCCACCACGCCGCAGGCCAGGATCACGAGTCGCGCGTGCCAGCATGCGTCGCCCGCGTCAGCGACGAACCTGTCGGCTTCGCGCCGCAGCGAATCGATGCGGGCCGGCACGGCCTGAACGCCATAGGTCTCGGCCTGCGCGCGCAGCCTGGCGAGCAGTTCGTTGCCGCCCACCCCCGAGGGAAAGCCGGGACAGTTGTGGCTGGTCGGGATCCAGCGCGCGCGGCTGGCGCCAGCGTCGACCAGCACGATGTCGCGGCGGAAGCGGGCGAGATAGTTCGCGGCGGTCAGGCCTGCGGGGCCTGCGCCGATGATCAGGCAGTCGTATACGCGCATGGCATCGGGTCCGGTCACGCGCTAGTCCGACGCAGGGCGCGAATACAGGTCGATGATGTCGGCGATCGCGTCCTGGCACACCTGGCAGAAGCGCTCGCTGCGGCTGAACATGGTGCACTGCATTTGCGAGCGGTAATACCCCGTCGCCTGGTAGTTGGCGCCTTCGAACGCGCCGATCGCGTCGCGATAAGGCGCGCGTGAGACCAGCTCGTCCGTGAAGCGGCGTTCGGCCTCGAACAACGCGCTCATCTCCGACTCGGGCCGGTTCTGTTTGCGCAACTCGACGCGCCTGGCCTGGTTGTTGCGCTGGTAGGCCTCGAACTCCGCCTTGGGCCAGGGCGTGGGCAAAGGCGTGTCCGCACCGACGTGGCGTTTCCATTTCAGCCGCGCCGGATCGCGCAACGCGGTCACGTTGGGCTCCCACGGCTCCGGTCGTTCCTCGCCGGACACGTAGGCCACCGGTGAGGTGTAGTACTCGTCGGCCAGCGCGGCGAAGTGGTGGCCGAACTCATGCACGAACAGGTAATTCGCCCAGTCGTTGCTGGCCGCGGCGGTGCTGAACTGGCCGAAGATGCCGCCGCCGCCATAGGTCTGGTTGTTGACCAGGATCTCGATGAACTCGTTGGGCGCGTACTGGGCCAGCTCGCGCAGTGCGCGGTTGTCCAGAGTCAGCACGTAGCGCTCGCTGCCGAAGATGTCGTAGCGCGTGCCCAGCGCGGAGTCGTGGTGGATGCCGGTGGACGGTCGCGACACGCCCGATTCGCGCGTGGGCACCGCCAGCGCCCACACGTTGAAGTCGCGTGCACGCTCGCGGAACGGCGACACGCTGAACAGGTGGTCGGCCAGGCGGTGCGCATCGGCCTCGAACTTCGGCAGTTCCGCCTGGGTGTAGCCATCGCCGAGGATCAGCAGATCGACCTTCTCCGGCGAGGGGCCGTTGTTGCGGATCGCGATCGGTTCGGCCGGTGCCGGACGTTTCTCCTGGACCACGTCGAGCGCGGCCGGGTCCACATCGATACGCCACACCTCGACGAAGGCATTGTCGTCGCCACGTTGCAGCACCCTGACCTGCACCGGCCGGTCCGGCTTCGGGAAGCGCAGCGATTCCTGGAATCCGCGGCTGCTCTGCTTGGCCTCGTCGGTGGTCCGCCATTCGCCGAAGATCGTGCTGTAGCCGCGCGAATACAGCAGCTTGCCGGTCTGCGGATCGATCACCTCGAAGCGGTTGAGCCCGCGGTCGGTATCGTCGACCGGGCGCGCGGGATTGCCGGGCCACGGCAGCGGCTCCACCACCACGCGATCGAGCGCGTAGTGCTCCTGTTTCGCATCGCCGCTGTGCATGAGGTCGACGCGCAGGGTGGGCGGCGGCGCTGCATCGGACACCTGCGCAGGTACCGCTCCCGCGGCGCATAGCAGCCAGCAGGCGCCGAGCAGACGGAGCAGCAAATTCATCGGGGGCTTCTCCCAGCTCGGGTCACGGCGTGGCGTGGCGCACTTCTCGCCGTCGCTCGGTCAGCGACCCGGCCCGACGTCGATGAACTGCAGGAATTCGGCGCGGGTGCGGGCATCGTCGCGGAAGCTGCCCAGCATCTTCGAGGTGACCATGCTCACGCCGCGCTTGTGGATGCCGCGGGTGGTCATGCATTCGTGCGCAGCCTCGACGACTACGCCCACGCCGCGAGGATTGAGCACGTCCTGGATCGCGGTGGCGATCTCGGCGGTCAGCTTTTCCTGCACCTGGAAACGGCGCGCATAGGTTTCGACCACGCGTGCCAGCTTGCTGATGCCCACCACCTTGCCGTCGGGCAGGTAGCCGACATGGGCCTTGCCGATGATCGGCGCCATGTGGTGCTCGCAGTGGCTTTCGAACTCGATGTCGCGCAGCACGATCAGTTCGTCGTAGCCGGCCACTTCCTCGAAGGTGCGTTGCAGGTAGTCGCGCGGATCGTCGTTGTAGCCGCTGAACCAGTCGCTGTAGGCCTTGACCACGCGCGACGGCGTGTCGAGCAGGCCCTCGCGCGCCGGATCCTCGCCGGCCCAGCGCAGCAGGACGCGCACGGCCTCCTCGGCCTGCTCACGACTGGGTGTGTCGTTGGGTGCGGGACTCACGTCGAATACTCGTGATTCGGGACTGGGCATCCTACTCCACCGCGCCCCTAGCCCTGGCGCCGACCCGGCTGCGGACCGGTCCGACCGAAACAGTCGCTTCACCGCTTCGGATGCACAGGGCTCTATGCGGAATTCCGCACGAAAGCGCAATGCCGCCGACAAGACATCGTAGATGGCCTGCTGCAGCATGGCCGGATAGCGCAATACGGGCAGGAGCGCCGGCCGTGGACAGAAGACAATTCCTGCAAAGCGGCCTGGCCGCCACCGCGGCGGCGGGCGCCGGTTTCGCCGGCAACGGCATGGCGACGCC
This sequence comes from Lysobacter sp. M15, assembly GCF_022662515.1. NCBI lineage: Bacteria > Pseudomonadati > Pseudomonadota > Gammaproteobacteria > Lysobacterales > Lysobacteraceae > Lysobacter > Lysobacter sp. M15. Next base: position 139,425 of record NZ_JAKPBV010000013.1, read on the forward strand.
GGCCACGGCCGTCGCTTCCGCAGGGCGCGCCGGGCCCGTGCTGCAGCCGTTGGCGGACGACAGCCTGGCCGGCCATACCCGCCTTTGCGCCTTCCGCGAGGACGGTGTCGACTGGACCGTTCATGAAGACCTGCGCACGCCCGATGGCGCGATCAGCTTCGTTTGCGCCGCGGGCATGCTGGTGCTGGGCAAGCGCACCGAAGCCGCGTTTCCCAGCGACAAGCCGCCCTACTTCGGCATGAAGCTCGCGGACGTGGCGCTGGCCGACGCCGATCTGCTGGCCGATCATCTGCTGCGCGACGGCGATCCCTCCGAGGAGGAAGTGCGCGATGCAGCGCCGCCGCCGGCCTCGCGGCTGGATCCCAAGGACCACGACGGACGCTGGCCGTGGACCACCTTCGTCGGCACCCGCGAAGCGATCGACACGATGCCGATCCTGCCCAATGGCCGCAGCCGTACCTGGCGGCCCGAGCAGGCCTTCGCCGAACTGGGCGACATTGCCCTGATCAAACGCCGGCACGAGGGGCTGCTCGGCGGCTGGATGCCGGCGGTGCACAAGACGCTGCCGGCCTCGCCGAGCCGCCATTACGACCTGCTGGTGTTCGCCGACGTGCGCGCCACGGACCGCTTCATCGTGCAGACCTGGCACCGCAGCATGCTGGTGGAGAACGGCAAGGCGACGAAGACGGTCTATACGCACAGCTATCCCGACTATCCGCCGCGCCGCGGAAGCGCCAGCGCCGAGGACTTCTATCGCGGCCTGCTGGCCTTCGCCGGGTACTGGCAGGATCTGTTGCGCGGCACCGTCGAGGCCGAGCTGCCGGACCCGAGCTGGAACGACATGGCGCGCTTCGCCTTCGCGCGCGAACTGGTGGTGCGCCCCGGCGGCACCTATCCCAAGTACGGCGCGGTGGAACGCGACTACTACGGCAACGAGTACGACGGCTTCCAGGACATCTTCACCAGTTCGCTGTACGCCAACCTGGAATGGGGCCGCTTCGAGCAGGCCGCGGCGGTGCTGGATGGCTACTTCACCGATTTCGTGCAGGCCGACGGCATGCCCAACATGCGCGGACCGGAGACCGGCCAGTTCGGCCTGATCCTGTCGCTGATGGCGCGCTATCTGCAGTACACCGGCGACACCGCGCTGCTGCGCAAGCATCGCGGCAAGATCGAAGCCACCGCGCAGATCCTGGAAGAACTGCACGACCAAAGTCTGAAGCTGCCCGCCGGCGCACCGGGCCATGGCCTGATCCATGGCTGGAACGAATCCGACGCCTGCCTGTTCCCCGATCCCACGCTGTGGTGGAAGCCGTACTACGCCAACAGCGCCCTGGCCGCACGCGGTTTCGCGGATATCGCGGCGGTGTGGCCGTATATCGGCGGTACCGGCGCATCGGCCGCGGCGGCGCGCTGGCGCGAACGCGCGCAGCAGCTGCGTGCACAGACCGAACGCAGCCTGCGGGCCAACGTCCGCCACGACCTGAAGCCGCCCTATGTCGGCCCGCTGCCCGGCATGAGGTTGACCTTCCGCCAGTCGCTGCTGCAGGAAACTCCCAGCGAACAGGGATGGCCGCACCGCGTCTATGCCGAACTGCTGCAGGCCGACGTGCTGCCGGACGATCTGGCCAATCTGGTCATCGACTGCGTGCGCGGCCACGGCGGCACCAGCCTGGGCGTGGTCGCCAACATCGCGCCGCCCAGCAAGGACGCGCGCGATCTGCTTGGTTTCATTTCCTACGGCTATGCACAACAGCTGCTGCGCCTGGACCGGATCGAGGAATACCTGCTGTTCCTGTACGCGCACCGCTACCACGTGCACACGCGCGGCGGCTGGACGGCGGGCGAGGTCAGCGGCATCACCGGCGGCATGCCGTTGTTCTGCATGCCGGCACAGCTGACCATTCCACTGCTGCTGCGCTGGATGCTGGTGTTCGAGGACAGCGCGGGCGCACAGCTGCATCTGGCGCGCGCGGTGCCGCGCGAGTGGCTGGTCAGCGGCCAGGACATCGCCATCGCCGATGCGCCCACCCGCTGGGGCAGGGTCGGTTTCAGCCTGCGTGCCGATCCGCAGGCGCAGCGCATCGAGGGCCATGTCGATCTGCCGTCCACCACCCCCGATGGCATCTGGCTCAGCCTGCGCCTGCCGAAAGGACGGCGCCTGGTCCAGGCCACGGTGGACGGCAGGCCCGTGACGGCGGGAGGAAGGCACGGTGACGCGCTGCGCATCGCGGGACGCGCCGGAACGCGGGTTGCGGTGCAGGCGAGCTATGCCTGATGTCGCCGGTGAGCGGCCTTCGTACCGGCGCGCTCACCGTACAGCAGAGCCCATCACGACGCCGACGTAGATGTGGCGCCCGCCGCTTCATCAGCGCGGCGTCCGCGGTGTTCGAGAACACGTGAATTCCTGAGCCTGTGAAACGCCCAGGGCTGCGCGACCGTGTGCACAAAAACCGGTCGCCCACGCAGAAACATGCCGTATTCCGCATCGGCGGGCACCAAATGCGACAAGACGCGCCGGTCTTTGTGCATGCAGGATGAGGAAAAGCCCCATCCATGACACACGCATGACAGGTAATGCCATGCCACGTCGCGTTTCCGCTCAGCCGGTCGCACATCCGACACGGCGTGCCCGAACAGAACGCCTTGAAAACAAGCAGGAGGTGACGTCAGAAAAGAGGCCGTAGAGGGTAGCGCGGGCGAAATCTGCCGATCGCGGCGAGCGCTCCGGAAACTGTGCAGGGCCGTCCTTTCGTTGTCCTCGCCAGCGAAGAACCGGGCAATCCCGTCCGCTTACCCATGTGCGCACGCTGCTGCCTGACCGAGGGACGTTTGTCGGTCCGTCACCTCGTCCGCCCAGTCGCAGCGACTCCAGGCGCTTCTTGCGCTGGCGCAAGCCGGCACGGGCGTCTTTCACCTGCGAATCCGAATTCACCAAACCGAAACCGCCAGAACCGAAGCCATCGAGGAGATCCCCCGTGCGATCCGCAGAAGTCACGCATTCGCTTTTCCCCCGCTGCCATCGCGCCACCACCTCCTTCCCGCTTCCACATTCCCGCGCGCCGCTGGTGCGCGCGCTTGCCGTTGCACTGCTGATGGCCACCGCGTGTGCGGCACAGGCGCAGGAAGCGCCCACCACGGAGGGGGCCGAGAGCACCAGAACCCTCGACAGCGTCGTCGTCACCGGTTCGCGCATCCGCCGCGTCGATGCCGAAACCGCCAACCCGGTCACCATCATCGGCCGAGAGGCGATCGAAGCCACCGGCAAGGCGACGCTCGGCGACCTGATCCAGGAGCTGCCCGCCATCGCCGGCAACGCCACCAATCCCTACGTCAACAATGGTGGCGGCACCGGTGCGTCGGCGGTTTCGCTCCGCGGCCTGGGCGATAAACGCACCCTGGTGCTGGTCAATGGCGTACGCCTGGCCTACAACGACGTCAACAGCATCCCCGCAGCCATGGTCGAGCGCGTCGAAGTGCTTGGCGACGGCGCTTCTGCGGTCTACGGCTCGGATGCGATCGGCGGCGTGGTCAACTTCATCCTGCGCGACCGTTTCGAAGGCGTGCAGGCCAGCGCCGATTATGGTCGGACCTCGCGCGGCGACGGCAGCCGGCGCAACTATTCGCTGACCGCCGGACACGCCTGGAACCGGGCCAGCGTGGTCGCAGGTGTGTCCTACCACAAGATCGACGAGGTATCGGCCGCGCAGCGTGCGTTCTCCAGGGATGCGTTGAATCTGGTCGATGGCGAAGCCGTCAAACAGGGCTCGTCGGCAACGCCCTATGGGACGCTCAGCTTCGACGACGGCTCTGCCGAAGCCGCGGCCCTGGCTGCCGCCGCGGGTTGCTCGCGCGTCACCCTCGATTCCGCCACCGGCGCCGGCCCGACCGCCCAGGGCGACTACCACTGCTATGATCCCACCGCGGATTCCTACAACTACCAGCCGTTCAATCTGCTGCAGACGCCGCAAGAACGCACCAACGCCTTCGTGCTGGGCAGTTATCGCCTGACCGACAACGTCGAAGCCTACGGCAACGCCTATTTCACCAAGACCCATTCGGCATCGATCATCGCGCCGGTGCCGATCTTCGCCATCGGCGACAACTTCCTGGTGTCGGCAGACAACTACTACAATCCTTTCGGCATCAATTTCGGCGCCGACCGGGTGACCGGCACCACCTACAACGCGTTCAACACGCGCCTGGTGTCTCTGGGCAACCGCCAGTACGCATACAACACCTACAACCTGCAGACCAATGCCGGCCTGCGCGGCGGCTTCGGCGACAGTTCCTGGCAATGGGACGCCAATTTCAACTACGGCCGGGTCCGGCAGAAATCGGTCAACAACGGCTTCCTGAACTATGCCGCCTTCAACCAGGCGGTGGGACCGTCCTTCCTGGACAGCGATGGGGTGGTGAAGTGCGGCACGGCGGGCAGCATCATCGCCGGCTGTACCCCGATCAATCTTTTCAATACCAACGATCCGGCCACCGTCGAGGCGCTGGAGGCGCTGGTGGTCAACCCGGTCAGCACCAGCACCTATACGGTCAAGCAGTTCGAAGCCAACGCCAACGGTGATCTGTTCGCTCTGCCCGCCGGCACGGTCAATCTGGCGGTCGGCCTGTCCTATCGCAAGGAAAGCACGTCGACCCGGGCCGACGAACTGGCCGTGGCGAACCTGGAGGGCCTGTGCGGCGTCGTCGAGTTCTGCACAACGGTGCTCAACGGCAGCTTCAACGTGAAGGAGGCCTATGCCGAAACGCTGATCCCGCTGCTGGCCGACAAGCCTTTCGTGCATGCGATGAACCTGTCGATCGGCACGCGCTTCTCCGATTACGATTCGGTCGGCAGCACCACCAACAGCAAAGTGGCGCTGGAATGGCGGCCGATCGAGAACCTGCTGCTGCGCGGCACCGTGTCGGAAGTGTTCCGTGCGCCCAACATCAACGAGCTCTACGCCGGGATCGGCGGGGACGCCGCTTCGGCCATCGATCCGTGCAACGGCTATACCGGCGGCAACGACGTCGCCTGCGAGAACGTACCCACGGACGGCAGCTACCACCAGGCCGACCCGCAGGTGTCCGGTCGCACGTCCGGCGCGCTGGTGGCCGGCTACGACGGCCTGAAGCCGGAAACCGGCAAGTCCTACGATTTCGGCGTGGTCTACGATCCCTTGTGGGCCGAAGGCCTGTCGCTGAGCGCCGATGTGTGGCGCATCAACCTGGAGGACACCATCGCCACGGTCTCGGCGCAGACGGTGCTCAACCAGTGCTACGCCAACGCCGCCAGCGCGTTCTGTCCCCTGATCCACCGCAACGACAACGGCACCATCTACTACATCGGCGAGCCGACGGTGAACCTGGGCAAGCTGTGGACCAAGGGCGTGGACTTCGGCGCGAACTATCGCCTGCCCGATACCCGCTGGGGCAGCTTCGATGCCGGCCTCAACGGCACTTATGTGGCCCGCTACGACATCAATCCCGATCCCACCGATCCGGGCACGGTGGTGATCCACAGTGCGGGCAAGTACACGTACTCCTACGGCAACTTCCCGCGGATCCGCGCGCTGGGCACCTTGAGCTGGAAGCGGGGGCCATGGAGCGCTGCCTGGCGCACCCGTTACGTGGGGCACACGTCGATCGGCAGCAGCGACGCGCGGCAGAACCTCTCGGCCGATTCAGCGCTACCCGCGGTGGAGCGCAAGATCGGCGCCCACGCCTACCACAGCCTGCAAGGGGGCTACGATTTCAGCGAATGGCATACCCGCGTCGAGGTGGGCGTGGACAATCTGGGCGACAAGCAACCGCCGTTGTTCTACAACAACAACGCCAACAACGGGAATACCGACGTGATGACCTACGATGTGCTCGGCCGCTATTTGTGGGCGCGGGTGACGGTGACGTTCTGATACGCCGCCATCGCGGATCTCCGTCGGCGGCCAGCGGGAAAGCGAGGACTCATTGCATGACCATCAGTCTGTCCAGACGACGTTTCCTGGCCTGGAGCGCCATGGCATCGGCGGCCGGTTTCATCGGCTTTCCGCGCGAGGCGGCCGCCTCCGCACCGCAGCGGGTGCGGCCCGTGCCGCTGCGCAGCGTGCGGCTGAAGCCGTCGATGTTCCTGGATTCCCTGCAAACCAACCGCCGCTACCTGTTCCGGCTGGAACCCGATCGCCTGTTGCACAACTTCCGCCAGTACGCCGGCCTGACGCCCAAGGCGCCGGCCTATGGCGGCTGGGAGGCGGACACCATCGCCGGGCATACGCTCGGCCACTATCTCAGCGCGCTGGCGCTGATGCACGCGCAGACCGGCGATGCGGAGTGTCGGTCGCGTGCGGATTACATCGTCGCCGAGCTGGCGGCATGCCAGGCGCAGTCCACCGATGGTTACGTGGCCGGTTTCACCCGCAAGACCCCGGATGGCAAGATCGAAAACGGGCGCGCGATCTTCGACGAGCTCCGGCAGGGGAAGATCGATACCCAACCCTTCAGCCTCAACGGCAGCTGGGCCCCGCTGTACACCTGGCACAAGCTGTTCGCGGGCCTGCTGGACGCGCATGCGCATTGCGGCAACGCACGCGCGCTGGAGGTGGCGGTGCGTCTGGGTGGCTACCTCGATGCGGTGTTCGCGCAGCTGGACGACGCGCAGATGCAGAAGATGCTGTCCTGCGAGTTCGGCGGGCTCAACGAGTCGTTCGCCGAACTCCATGGCCGCACCGGCGATGCCCGCTGGCTGCGCACGGCCGAGCGCCTGCGCCACCGCGAGGTCATGGATCCGCTGGTGGCGCAGCACGACAGGCTGGATCGCCTGCACGCCAACACCCAGATCCCGAAACTGATCGGCATGGCGCGTCAGTTCGAACTGACCGGCGATCCGGAGCCCGCAGCCGCGGCGCGCTTCTTCTGGCACGCGGTGACCGCGCACCACACCTATGTGATCGGCGGCAATTCCGATCGCGAGTACTTCCAGGCGCCGGATACCATCGCCAAGTTCGTCACCGACCAGACCTGCGAACACTGCAACAGCTACAACATGCTGAAGCTGACCCGGCACCTTTATCAATGGACGCCGCAAGCCAGCTATTTCGACTACTACGAACGCACCTTGCTCAACCACATCATGGCGCAGCAGCACCCGGGCACCGGCATGTTCGCCTACATGATGCCGCTGATGGCCGGGACCAAGCGCGATTTCTCCTCGCCGTTCGACGATTTCTGGTGCTGCGTCGGCTCCGGCATGGAAAGCCACGCCCAGTTCGGCGATTCGATCTACTGGCGCGACGGCAAAGACGGCACCCTGTTCGTCAATCTCTATATTCCCTCGCGCATGGACGACGAGGTTTCCGGCCTGCGGTTGGAACTGGACAGCGATCTGCCCCTAGGCGGCGAGGCGCGGCTGCGGGTGACGGCCGCGCCGGATGCGGCGCAGCGCATCGCGCTGCGGATCCCAGGCTGGGCGCCTTCGTGGCGACTGATGCTCAACGGCAAGCGAGTCCGCGCCGAGGTCGCCGACGGCTATGCGCGCCTGTCGCGCCACTGGCAAACCGGCGACACGCTGACCCTGGAACTGCCGATGACCTTGCGCCTGGAACCCAGCGACGATCCCGCCGTGGTCTCGGTGATGCGCGGCCCGTTGGTACTGGCGGCGGATCTGGGCGCAGCCGGACAGCCCTACGGCTCGGAGGCCGATCCGGTGCTGGTGGCCGAGGGCGACGTGCTGGCGGGATTCGCGCCGCAACAAACGCCGGCACGTTATCTGGCGACCGGCGTAGTGCATCCCGGGCCGCTGGCCTTCGCACCGTTCCATGCCCAGCACGACCGGCGCAGCGCAGTCTATTTCGAGCGTCTCGATCCGCAGACGTGGCGGGAGAAGCAGGCCAGGCAGGCAGCTGAGACAGCGGCGATGGCCCGGCTGGACGCCGAAGCGATCGACCGGATCGCACTGGGCGAGGAAACTTCGGAAAAGGCGCACGGCCTGCGCAGCGAGTCGTCCTACGGCGTCGAGTACCGGCGACGCAAAGGACGCGACGCCCGCAGCGGCGGCTTCGTCGAATTCGACCTGCGCAGCCGGCCCGGTCCGCTGACGTTGCGCCTGCGCTACTGGGGCGGCGAGCACCGGCGCCGCTTCCGCATCCTCGCCAACGGACATCCGGTGGCCGACGAGGTGCTGAGCGGCGACCGCGGCATCCGCTTCGTCGATGTCGACTACCCGGTCCCCACCGCCGCCACGCAGGGCGACACCCTACGCGTGCGCATCGAACCGGAAACCGGCTTCAGCGCCGGCCCCGTATTCGGCTGCTGGCTGTTGGCCAGCGTGGAGGCTTGAGGTGATCCGGATTCGGCCACCGGAGGATGCCGTTACACCCGCTTTTGCACCGGCGTAATTCATACGCCACGATTTGGCGCGGATATCACCGAATCGTGGCGCGTTAGCCGCGGTAACAAAAACGCCAACTGCCTGATTTCTGAAAAGAAAGCCAGATTTGCGCGCCCAGATCGTTCATGCATACTCCGCGCAACACCCCGATCTAGGGGTCGAATAGGCGTTAGGGCGCATGCCGACTCTCATCGCGGATTGGCCAGATGATGCAGATGGCGGAGTGTTCCGCCGCCTTGCAGAGCACGGCTTCGATTTCCAAAAGCCGCACTCCGTTGACTACAACGTAGACTTTGATAGCTGGCCGCCTCCGCAAGCGGCAATTGACCTGCTGGACTCGTTGTATGGTCCGGTCACGGTCTATGATCCGGATGAGCACGGAGACGGCTACATCCAGTTTCAGATCCATGCGCCGGTCACCTATGAGACTGTAACCGCTATCCAGCGCAATGTGAGCGCCGCAATGGAGCCTTATGGTGGCGTTTGCGAGTCTTGGGGGGTCATGCAAGATGCGCCCTAACAATTCATTCAAGCCGACGCCGCTTCGCGGCGCGGCTTAATTCAGGCGTTAGGGCTCAGGGGAAAGGTTGTGAACGAGCGAAAGTTTCTGTCAGCACTTCTATCGCGCTTGGATCGTCCAGATCCTCGTTTTCTCGCAACGCGCTGGCCCCTGGCCTTGCTCTGGGTGGCATTTGTAGCGTTCTTTATGCTGATCATGCAGATCGCTCAAGGCTACACGGTCAATCCGGTAGCTCTTGCCCTTGGCTCTCTACTCCTGGGGCTCATTGCAGCGTGGGTGGGCTACTCTGTCTGCTGGGCACGGCAGTGGCCCTTGGTTCGCGGGCACCTTGATCGTCAAAGCTTGCGCGCCAGGCTGAACGAGCTTGAGCCCTAACAAGTCATTCAAGCCGACGCCGCTTCGCGGCGCGGCTTAATTCCGGCGTTAGGCCGCTATGACTCCAACTACGTCCGGCTACGTGAAAGCGCTCTTGACGGTTTCCATCGGCATCCTGTTCGCCATGCTTGTCGGGTCTTTCATCGGAACTCCTGTCAATCCGACAGAGTTTCGACAAATGCAGGCCAAGCTAGATGCTGCCGTACAAACAGGCATGGTGTTTCGAGAAGGAGAAGCTGAGGCATACCTCGCCGTACCAAAGCAACCAAACCCACCGTTTTGGGCGGCCATTCTTGATTGGCATGCTTGGTTGCTTGCGCCGGGACTCATTCTGGCATTCCTAGTTCTTAGACCTGAGGCTGTCCCCGCGCTCCTGTTCTCGGGCGCGGCTGCTGTTTTCTTGTACTACTTCGTAGCCCCAAACGCTGCGCTCATCTCACTGGCGGCTTCGGCTGCCGGTATGCTTGGCGTCCATGGACTGGCTAAGACTAGGCAAAGGGTGTCCTAGGGCGCGGCCTAACAATTCATTCAAGCCGACGCCGCTTCGCGGCGCGGCTTAATTCCGGCGTTAGGGCTCATGACAGACAAGTTCGCAGAACTGGAAAAGCCTAAGAATCGCACCGTGTGGGCAGCATTAGCGGTGCTCGTCGTCGTTGGCATTTTCTTGATTTTTCGCTGGTCAGGATCAGCGCCAAACCGAGTTGTTGGCGTCGTTGAATCTGCCGGTGCCATTACCGTTGCAAAGGTATCTGGCGGCACACGTGAGGGTGCGTCCGTTCGTTTGAGTAGCGGCGCCCTGGTAGTCGCATACGTTGCATCAGGCGGGCCGCTTGCGCCGGGCGATAAAGTAGTTCTACTAGAAGAGCATAGGCTGCTAGGTGGGCCGGTGTACCAGGTCGTAGCCAAAGACCGGTCGCATTGAGCCCTAACAATTCATTCAAGCCGAACCCGCTTCGCGGGTCGGCTTAATTCAGGCGTTAGGCCGCA